>JAJRUY010000301.1 GCA_024277555.1 Gammaproteobacteria bacterium
ATGGCATTTGCTCTTGGGGGAACCCCTGAACAAGTTTAGGGCACCTCGAAAAATCGGCATTCCGGCGGAAGCCTGAATCCATAACTTGCTGATTTATATAGACCCCGGCTTTCGCCGGGGTGACGAAAAACGAATTATTCGAGGTTCCCTTTATTCACACGCCGGGATGACCGCTTGATCAGAGCTTCCTCAAGGAAGGAAAAACAAATTTTTCTTGCCTGATGGCACGAAGATAAGAGATATTCCCAGATCCTGACATAGGAATGCGAAATAATGTGCAAGATATTGGTTTCACAGGAGAAGAAAAAATATTAGTCGCACCTATAGGTTCGGCGGCTATTTTTTCTTCTTCTGTGGGGTCAAGAGCTTGTGCAGGATTTGTGTTTCTATGTCAGGATCTGGGATATTCTTTTTCTGAAGGCTCCCTCGAAAAATCGTCATTCCGGCGGAAGCCGGAATCCATAACTTGATGATTTATATAGACCCCGGCTTTCGCCGGGGTGACGAAAAACGAATTATTCGAGGTTCCCTGAACAGAAACTCTTCCATATGCTCCACAACAGGATGTCATTGTGTCAGTTTACGCACTGGAAAAACTAATCTCGGAAACCCGGCGGCTTGCTACCGAGTTTCGCCACGCTACGGGGCAGATGTTGCCGGTTACAGGGGAGATCGCCCGCTTTGATGCCGCCCGGCAGTTGGATTTGGAGTTACTGGAACCCAGGATTCCCGGTGTGGATGCAGCAGGAAGGGGCAATCGCGAGGGCCGGCGCTATCAAATCAAGGGCCGGGTGATTCTGGATGAGGGGAAAGCAGGTTACCGCATTGGCCAACTCAATCCCAATGGCGACTGGACGCATGTGGCGCTGGTGCTGCTGGACAGCGAGTTTGAACCCTACAAGATTTATGAAGCGGATCGGGAAGAAATACTGAAGGCCTTGTCGCAATCTACCGGAAAACGCAGCAAGCGGGGCGCCATGTCTGTGGCCAAATTTAAAGCCATCAGCCTGCTGGCCTGGACGCGGGAAAATGGTCTGGAAAACGAAGTCTGGAGCAACTATTGACCCGTATTTTCCGCATAGGCCAGCATTGCGCGCCTCCCTTGCTGAATGGAACCAATGCTCTCGCTTACGCCACCACGGCTATTTACCGCCAGCATTTCAATTTCTTCATTTATCTGCAATATCTTCCGTAACACCAGCGCGACTTCATTTGCCTCTGCGGAAGCCACGGGTTCTTCAAAAAAATCTTCGATCAGCCGTTGCCGTTGTGCCCCGGTTTGCGTGACATCCAGCCACTCTTCCAGTTTTGCCTGCCGCAACATTTTCAAGCTGTAGCCCAGCAATGCATGCAACATCCCGGATCGCTCTGGCAACATTACGGAAGCTTCCGGGTTTTCTGCTGCGGTTGGCTGAAAATCAGGGGGCACCAACCGCCCCTTGTTGTGCACTGTCAGCACCGCTGCGAACCTCTACCGGAATTGCCGCCCATCCTTCCTTGATTTCATGCAGCAGGCCGGATATCTCTTCCAGCATGCTTGGATTATTATGAATATTTGCTTCCAGGAGTCGACGCTCCATATAGTCATAAAGATTGTCAAGATTCACCGCCAGCTCACCACCAGCGTCCAGATCCAGGCTGGTGCGCAGGCCATTGACAATGGATATGGTCTGGCCTATCGCCTCCCCTTTTGCAGAAACATCCTGCCTTTCGATGCTGCCCTTCGCTACCGCAATGTTGCTCAGGGCACCATTTAGCAGCATCAGAACCAGACGATGGGAATCTGCGCCATTGACACCGGTATAGGTATCAACCTGACTGTAGTGATTTGCTGCTTTGTGTGTTGCGGGACGGTTCATGTCTCCTCCGGGTTTCCGTGACTGGCCAGGCTGATGGAGCGAGGTTGCAGTCATTGTTTTGGGTATGGTTTGTTGTGTTTAACCTGATCCTGGCAATGAGGCCAGTTGGGAAGTAAGAAAATTACTGGTTCCCTGCAATTGTGCAACCAGGGAGTCCAGCGCAGAAAACTGCCTCAAATAGCGGGCTTCGATTTGTTCCATACGCCGATCCATTGCGATTTGCCTGTCTTGCAGATCCTCAATGCGTGAATCCAGACCATCGGTTCTGGAATCAATGAGGCCCCCGGTCTCCAGCCAGGTTCCAGTCAGAGACTCAAACCGGGTAGCATATCCATTCTGGGCATTGGCAAAAAGGTCAGCTACTGCAGAAAAATCAGCATTGAGGGCAGATTCAAGCTTGGTGGTTTTCACGCTCATATTGCCGTCTTTCTGGATGCTCAGACCAACCTCGGACAAGTGGTTATACACACCGCCACTGCCGGGGTTGTTCATGATATTCAGCAGCCCCCGCTCAATACTGAGCAAGGTGCTGTCGGCCTCCAGTTGCCCACTACGCAGGCTCTTGATGGAGCTGCGCAGATCATTGTAGGCATCGGCAAAGGCCTGCACCGATTCTTTGGCTGCATCCAGATCCCGGTCGATGTTTACCTGGATGTCTACCCCGGGCTGGGCCTGGCGCAAATCCAGGGTGACACCCTGAATCACATTGGAGATGGTGTTGCTGGAGCGGGTTATGCTATAGCCATCAACGCTGATTTCAGCATCCAGCAGCGCCAGATCCCCGCCAATATTGTTCAATGTCTGCAAACCGAAGCTGGCCGCAGACAAGCTGCCGCCATACGAGATGGTCATGGCAGAGGCCGCACCACTGTCCTCTGAAGTCAGGATCAGTTTCTGGTTGCCACCATTGCCGTTAACAACCGTGGCGCTGACACCTGGGTTACTGACATCATCATTTATGAGATTACGGATTTCTTCCAGGGTCTTGGCTGTACTCAAATCAATGCTGATGGTATTGGCCGGATCTGTCCCGACCTGAATTGCCATGCTGTCTCCTGCACCACCACCAAAGGTAGCAGTATTGGCAAATTCACCCGAGCCGATCTTGTGGTATTCAGCCAGACGCTCCACCCGGACATTGTAGCTACCCAGGGGGGCGGTGCTGGCAGCGGATACCTGCAAAACATCTTCGTTGTTGGTGGAGGCGGAAAAAACCTGGAAGGCATCTGTCGAATTGAGTCCTTTCATTGCATCCTGAAAGCTGGACAAGGCACTTTTCAGTTGACCGTAGGCGCTCAGCTGCGCCTCATATTGATTCTGGCGCTGCTGCAGTGCCTCAATGGGCCGTCGCTCCAGAGCCATCAAATCATTGACGATGGATCGCACATCCAGCCCTGAACCAACTCCTGGTGCTGTAATCATCGTTGCCTCACTGTGTGCAGGTTACACTTTAAATAAATACAAACAAGAATAAGCAAATTCAATGCCAACTCAGGTTTCTGCGGTAAGGATTGCACTGTCTTTTTTCTCCAGATTCTGGGACAGGGAAATAACCTCTTCCGGGGGTATTTGACGAATTATCTCTTTGGTTTGCGAGTCAAGCACGGTAATCACCGTGCGGCCGCTTTTTTCGTCAATACTGAACTTCAGCTCACGTCTGATCGTCTGGACATAATCATTCAATTTCCCCACCGCTTCAGAAACCTTTTCCTGGCTAAGCTTTTCCTCCTTCTCTGGCGGCAAGGATTTTCCGACTACCGGCAATTCCTCGCCTTTTTGCACTACTCCAACAATTTGCACAGACTGTGATTGGCGCGAAGCAGTTGCTCTTAACAGTGGTACCACATTGGATTCAATTTCACTAGCCATGGTCTTGTCCGTATGTTCATGAACGGCGCCCGACTACACTACCGGCAACCGGACACCGCGTTCACTTTGGATTACCGCAGCAACGAAAGTACATTCTGTGGAGCTGCATTGGCCTGCGCCAGCATGGCGGTGCCCGCTTGCTGCAGTATTTGCACTTTGGTCAAATTAGCAGTCTCTGCTGCAAAATCGGCATCCTGAATGCGACTGCGCGAAGCAGACAGGTTTTCAGCATAACTCTGAATACTGCTGATCACAGATTCAAAACGATTTTGCACTGCACCGTAGGTGGCACGGGCGCTGGACACACTATCGATATCTGCATCGATGCCGGTGGCGCCGGCCGCCAGCACCGCCTGGGCGGCTGCCTGGGTGCTGATATCCACGGTGCCTGCCGCAGCGCCGTAGGAATTGATGCCGGTCATATCACCCTGGGCCACAGAAATAGTCTCACCATTGTCCTGGCCTACCTGGAATGTGATCGCCCCGGAGGTGCCATCCAGCAGCGCCACACCATTGAATTTTGCACTACCCACAACCCGGTGGATTTCCGCCGTCAGTTGATCCACCTCGGCCTGCATGCCGGTGCGATCCTCTACCGTGCCGTTGGCAGATTGCACCGCCAGTTCACGGATGCGCTGCAGGTTGTCACCAATCTGCCCCAGGGCGGCTTCAGCAGTCTGTGCCAGGGAAATGCCGTCTGCGGCATTGCGTGAAGCCTGATTCAAACCCCGAATATCAGAAGTCATACGGTTGATGGTATACAGGCCCGCAGCATCATCTTTAGCACTGTTAACACGCAGGCCGGATGACAGGCGCTGCATGGCTGTTGCCAGCTGGCCGTTGGTCTTGTTTACATTGCGCTGAGCATTCAGCGACATAACATTAGTGTTGATTACCATTGCCATGATTCGATCTCCTCGTTACATAAACCAGCAAGAGCAGGCTATGTAGTTTGTTTTTAGCGGATATATCTTTTTATCTAGATAACTACCGCTTCCATCTCTCTAATCGTCCAGATCCAGGAAAACTTTAGGATTTTTTTATCCGGCCATTTCCGGTATCTTATTCCAGGCACAGGCATATGATGCCTTTCAAAAGACATAAAAAAAACGGAGATCCCGATGAGATCTCCGCCAGGGGAAAGCCGCAATTAACGCAATAGGGAGAGTACGTTTTGTGGAGCGGCGTTGGCTTGCGCCAGCATTGCTGTGCCAGCTTGCTGCAGGATCTGCACCTTGGTCAAGTTAGCGGTCTCTGCTGCAAAATCGGCATCCTGGATGCGGCTGCGCGAAGCTGACAGATTTTCCGTATAGCTTTGAATACTGCTGATCACAGTTTCAAAACGGTTCTGTACCGCACCAAAAGTGGCTCTGGCTCCGGATACGGTGTCGATATCCGTATCCAATGTGCCCAGCGCCGTTTGTGCATTGGCTTGGGTGCTGATGTCGATGGCGGTATAGGATGTGAGAGCAGTCATATCTTGTGAACTGATGCTGATGGTTTCACCATTATCCTGCCCCACCTGGAAGGTTGTTGCTGTTGCCGCATTAAGAAGCCCCACTCCATTGAAACTGGCAGAGTCAACAACGCGGGTGATTTCTGCCGTCAATTGATCCACTTCAGCCTGCATGCCGGTGCGATCCTCTACCGTGCCGTTGGCAGATTGCACCGCCAGTTCACGGATGCGCTGCAGGTTGTCACCAATCTGCCCCAGGGCGGCTTCCGCCGTCTGCGCCAGGGAAATGCCGTCTGCGGCATTGCGTGAAGCCTGATTCAAACCCCGAATATCAGAAGTCATGCGGTTGATGGTGTACAGGCCCGCAGCATCATCTTTGGCGCTGTTGACACGTAGTCCGGATGACAGACGCTGCATGGATGTTGCCAGCTGGCCGTTGGTCTTGTTTACATTGCGCTGGGCATTTAGCGACATAACGTTGGTGTTGATTACCATTGCCATGGTTTGATCTCCTGTGTTGCGCATCCTGGTTGTTTCAGGGTGCGCTATTCATCATTAGC
>JAJRUY010000302.1 GCA_024277555.1 Gammaproteobacteria bacterium
TACCGGGTGTTTGTTAAGTCCGCCCTTGCACCGATCTTGTTGCCCAGAGACGATATTTCTTCACTCATCAATAGCTTGGGCTATTGATTCGATCAGAAATTCGCCTCTGAACAACAATCTCGGCACAATCATCGGACTTCCTGGTGAAACATCCGGGCTAAACCCGCGATCCGTCAGGCGCGCACGATCAAGCGCACCGCATCCAGCCGCGAGCGGGTGCGTGGCAGGTATTCCTGCAACAACAACATCCGCTCGCCGAGTATCTGCAGTTCTTCCGCCGCCGCCCCGTCGCTCAATGCCTGCAGGCGTTGTTGCTCTTCCGTCAGTTCGGACTGCATGGTTGCCAGTGCATTGGCTACCAGCTCTTCTCCCTTCAGCGTCGCCAGCTGCTCGCCACGCTGCAGCAACCAGCGCAATAAATCTGCCTGTGACTTGATTGCCTGACTGGCGCTGTGCCGATCACGATGCAACGACTTGCCCTGCAGCTTTTCCGGGGGAAGAGCATGGGCGTAGTCATTGCCCTTGCGATCCAGCAACAAGCGGATCGCCGTGGGCGGCAGGTAACGGCTGGTTTCCAACTCGCCCGGAGCAGTGCAGCCAAGGATAAACACCAGCTCCAGCAGCAGGGTTCCCCGGGGCAGGGGACCGGAGTCCAACACCACGAATGCAGCGCTGCCAAGATCGCTGCCAGTCAGTTCCTCCACAGCACCACGCACCATGGGATGCTCCCAGGTAAGGAACAGACGATCTTCATGCACCAGCGCATCGGAACGGGAAAAGGTGACGGTGGCGCCCTCCTCCGGCAATCCGGGAAAGCATTCCCGGCGCATATGCTCGCCTGGATGCAGCACCAGAGACTGGCCCGGCCCCGGCTCATGCTCCACACCAAATGCATCCCAGTATTTGTGCATGTATGCCGCCACAGTAGTGTTATGTTGCATCGCTTCCAGCTGCTCTACCAGCGTCGCCGCCATCTCCGGATCACAGGATTGCAGCTCCAGCAGCCGATCCCGTCCCCTGGACAGCGACTCCTCCAGCTGCTGCCTTCTGGACGCCACTCTGTTGACCAGTTCCTGGGTCATGGCTGGCTCCACCAGTGCCTCGTGCAGCAGCATTTGGTACTCTTCGTACAGACTTACCGCTACGGCGGAGGGATGGGAGAAGGCATTTACCCCTTGGTGATACCAGCGGTACAGGGTCTCCACCGGGCTGGCGGCAAACACCGGCAGATGCAGATCGATCACCTGCCCCTGACCGATACGGTCGAGCCGCCCGATACGCTGTTCCAGCAGATCCGGTTGCAGGGGCAGATCGAACAACAACAGATGCCGGACAAACTGGAAGTTGCGCCCTTCACTGCCGATTTCCGAACACAGCAGAATCCGGCTGCCTGCTTCCGCATCAGCAAAGAAAGCTGCAGCCCGGTCGCGTTCGACAATCTCCATACCCTCATGGAACACCGCAGCATGAATGGCATGGCGGGTGCGCAGCCAGGTTTGCAGCTGCAGCACGGTTTCCTTGTGGGCGCAGATCAGCAGCAGCTTTTGCGGCGCAAGTTTTTCCAGCAGTTCCACCAGCCAGGGCAGGCGCGGGTCGAAATCCAGCCAGCCAGCCACTTCCCGCTCCGGGGTAAGGGCTGCCTGGGCATCCTTTATGGCGGCATAGGCAGCAGGCCAGTCCAGACGGGTGACATGCAGTTCCCGCCGCGGGAAACCTTTTACAGTGTGTCGGGTATTGCGGAACATGACCCGCCCAATGCCATGGCGGTCAACCAGGCGGCGAACTATCTGCCGGGCATCCAGGCTCTGTACATCCCCCAACAGCTCTTGCAGCAGGCTTTGCTGCTCTGCACTCAAATCCTGCCCATCCTGCACACAGGCGGCAAGATCCGCCACCTGTTGATAACGCTGCTCCTCATCCAGAAAGGCGGCATAGTCCGGATAGCGATGGGGATCGAGAAGGCGCAAGCGCCCGAAATGCCCCACCCTGCCCAACTGTTCCGGGGTGGCGCTGAGCAGCAGCACCCCCAGAGCCTGTTCCGCCAGAGCTTCCACCAGATCATATTCCAGGCTGGATTCCTCTTCCGTCCAGTGCAGATGATGGGCTTCATCCACGATCAGCAGATCCCATTCTCCTTCCAGGACGGCACGGGCAATTCCGGGTTCAGACAACAAGAAATCCATGCTGCACAACACCAGCTGCTCATCGGCAAAGGGATTGTCCGAATCCGATGCGGCAAAGCGCGCCTGGTCGAACAGGGAAAAACGCAGATTGAAGCGGCGCAGCATTTCCACCAGCCATTGATGCAGCAGGGATTGGGGCACCAGCAGCAACACCCGCTTCACCCTGCCGGTGAGCAACATGCGATGCAAAATCAGCCCCGCCTCTATGGTCTTGCCCAACCCCACCTCATCAGCCAGCAACACCCGTGGAATCAGACGTCGGGCAGATTGATGGGCAATGTACAGCTGGTGTGGAATCAGGCTGATGCGCGGCCCCGACAGCCCGTGCACGGCAGATTGAGCCTGGGCAGCCAACTGCCGCCAGGATTGATAACGCAAATCGAACCAGGTATCACTGTCAATACGCCCGGCGAGAAACTTCTCCCGCGGGCGGTTCATCTGCAGATGGGGGCTGATAACGGCCTCACTGACATCAACCCGCTTGCCTTCAGCATCCTCACAACTGTAGTACAGCAAACCTGCCTTTTCCACCACCTCCAGCACCAGGAATTCCCGCTCGCTCTGATCCTGAAAACGATCACCAGGCTCCAGCAGCAGCCGCGTCAGGGGCGCATTTGGCAAGGCATAAACCCGGGACTCCTGAACCGCCGGGAAAACCACCGTCAGGCGACGATGCTCCAGCTCCGACACCATTCCCAGACCAAGGTCCGGATCCATATCACTCAGCCAGCGCTGACCCGGAATGTATTTTTCCTGAGACAAATCGCCTCCTGTATTCCACTCGTTATCCAGTACAGGGCACATCGAATGTTCCTGTTTTCATCACTTTGGCGAATGATTCAAACGTTTGTGGATTCCGACAAGCGCCGGAATAACAATTTTTCGATGCCTTACAAATACATTGTACCGATTTACAGCAAAGGTCTCCTCCCGGTCTTCTCCCGGACGCAGCAAAACACTTCGCACATTGTTTTTTTGCTCTGGTACACGCCAGAGCCTGACGGAATCGACAGTTGCCGGATTCCCCATCAGAACATGCTGATATTCGCAAAAACCCCAAGCTGCTGAATTTACGGATTTATTCCTCTTTCCCCCAATTTATCCACAGGCTTTTACACAAATTTCCACCAGTTACCAACAGGCTTATGCACAAGATATAGTGGTTGACAGAAAAATTATGCCCACATATTATGATCGGCACCTTCGGGAACAAATTTCTCAGCTTCTGGCCTGAACGATACCAACAACCCACTGGCCACACAGAATTCCTTCCCGGGCAATCAATACATCTCAGGGAGAAACGCCAACATGGCCACCACCGGAATACCTGTCAGCACCAATACCATTGCCGTACCACCAACCACCAGCACCAGCCAATCCCCCCACGCCAGCAAAGACGAAACCTGGGGCGAGCTGCGCGTCATCCGCCGTAACGGCAAGGTCACTGCCTTCGATGCCG
Source organism: Gammaproteobacteria bacterium (assembly GCA_024277555.1). Taxonomy (GTDB): domain Bacteria; phylum Pseudomonadota; class Gammaproteobacteria; order Chromatiales; family Chromatiaceae; genus Thiolapillus. The sequence continues at coordinate 3,643 of JAJRUY010000302.1, forward strand.
ACAAGATCACCATCGCCGTAACCAAGGCTTTCCTCGCCGTGGAAGGCGGCAGCGCAGCTGCTTCCGCCCGGGTGCATGATGTGGTGCGAAACATCACCAAACAGGTCACCGATGCTCTGGTGCGGCGCAACCCGGATGGCGGCACCGTCCACATCGAAGACATACAGGATCAGGTAGAACTGGCCCTGATGCGCGCCGGCGAACACAAGGTCGCCCGCGACTATGTGCTGTACCGCGAGGCCCGCGCCCAGGAACGCCTGCAGCAGCAGAAAGAATCCGGCGTCGAAGAGCATCTGGTCAATATCATCCTTGCCGACGGCACAGAACAGCCCCTGAATGTGCAACATCTGCGCAACCTGATCGAAGAAGCCTGCAGCGGACTGGAAGAAACCGATCCGGAAGTGATTCTGGACAGCAGTTGCCGCAACCTGTTCGACGGCGTAAAAGAGGACGATGTCTCCCAGACCCTGGTGATGAGCGCCCGCACCCTCATCGAGACCGAGCCCAACTATTCCCATGCCGCCGCCCGCCTGCTCATGGACATCCTGCGCCGCGAGGCCCTGGATTTTCTGTCCATGCCCCGGGTGGAAACCCAGCAACAAATGGCAGACGTGTACGCCGATTACTTCAGCAACTACATTAACCGTGCGGTGGAGCTGGAGCTGCTGGACAGCCGCCTGGCCCAGTACGACATGGACAGGATCACCACCGCCATGCAGCCAGAGCGTGACCTGTCCTTCACCTATCTGGGCCTGCAAACCCTGTACGACCGCTACTTCATCCATGACGACAAGGGCACCCGCTTCGAGCTGCCCCAGGCGTTTTTCATGCGCGTGGCTATGGGGCTGGCGATCAACGAAATCGACCGCGAAGGCAAGGCCATCGAGTTCTACAACCTGCTCTCCAGCTTCGACTTCATGAGCTCCACCCCCACCCTGTTCAACTCTGGCACCCTGCGTCCCCAGCTTTCCAGCTGCTACCTGACCACCGTGCCCGACAACCTCGACGGCATCTATTCCGCCATCAAGGATAACGCCCTGCTGTCCAAGTTCGCCGGCGGCCTGGGCAACGACTGGACCCCGGTGCGCGGTCTTGGCTCCCACATCAAGGGCACCAATGGCAAGAGCCAGGGCGTGGTGCCTTTCCTCAAGGTGGCCAACGATACCGCCGTGGCGGTGAACCAGGGCGGCAAGCGCAAGGGTGCAGTCTGCGCCTATCTGGAGACCTGGCATATCGACATCGAGGAATTCCTCGACCTGCGCAAGAACACCGGCGATGAGCGCCGCCGCACCCACGACATGAACACCGCCAACTGGATTCCCGACCTGTTCATGAAGCGCGTAGCCGAGGACAGCGACTGGACCCTGTTCTCCCCCGACGAGACGCCGGATCTGCATGATCTCACCGGCAAGGCCTTCGAAGAAGCCTATTGCAACTACGAGGAGAAAGCCGAGCGGGGTGAACTGAACATTCACCGCCGCCTCAAGGCCGTGGATCTGTGGCGCAAGATGCTGGGGATGCTGTTCGAGACCGGCCACCCCTGGGTGGCGTTCAAGGATCCTTGCAACATCCGCTACACCAACCAGCACCAGGGCATGGTACACAGCTCCAACCTGTGCACGGAAATTACCCTGCACACCAACCAGAACGAAATCGCCGTGTGCAACCTGGGTTCGGTGAACCTGGTACGCCACACCACGGAGAGCGGCCTGGACATGGAAAAGCTGGAGAAAACCATCTCCACCGCCATGCGCATGCTGGACAACGTCATCGAGTACAACTACTACTCCGTGCCCCAGGCACGCAACTCCAATCTGCGCCACCGCCCCGTGGGCCTGGGAATCATGGGCTTCCAGGATGCCCTGTACAAGCAGCGCCTGCCCTACGCCGGGGATGCCGCCATCGAATTTGCCGACCGCGCCATGGAGGCGGTAAGCTACTTCGCCATCAAGGCTTCCAGCGACCTGGCCGAAGAACGCGGCCGCTATTCCAGCTTCGAGGGTTCCCTGTGGAGCCAGGGCATACTGCCCCTGGATTCCCTGGAGAAACTGGCCGAAGAGCGCGGCGGCTATCTGCAGGTGGACAACAGCCAGACTCTGGACTGGGACAGCCTGCGCGAGCGGGTGAAAACCGTGGGCATGCGCAACTCCAACACCATGGCCATCGCCCCCACCGCCACCATCTCCAACATTTGCGGCGTGAGCCAGTCCATCGAGCCCACCTACCAGAACCTGTTCGTCAAATCCAACCTCTCCGGCGAGTTCACCGTGGTCAACCCCTACCTGGTGCATGA
>JAJRUY010000303.1 GCA_024277555.1 Gammaproteobacteria bacterium
ACGCGGATTCCCGACATCAACTGATAGTTCGCAAAACGCCCTTCCCAAGGCAGTTGCTGGTATTCACCACCCATGCGTGCAAAACGAGCGGGAGTGAAGACGCTGGTCACTTCCCCCGCCTCGTTGAAGCGGAACTCCAGGGAGACACTCAGATCACAGATGCATAATGTAGCCAGCGCCGCCTTTTCGTCAATTGCTGTCCAGCTCACTCCTGACTGGGGCAAGAGCGCGGTGGGACACCATACGGCCTCCGCCAGATAGCGGTGCAGCGCACCCGAGTTCAGTTCCGGGGTTCCTGTTTCTGCAGCAACGGGAAAAGCGGACAGAAAGCTGACCCGACCCGAGCCTGTGCCTGCGATGCAGCTGTCCAGAAGCCGTATATGAGCGCCCAAAGGCAGTTTGATCCGGGCATTCCAGACAAAGCCTTTGGCCATGGGTGAAAAATACTGCCGCGCCGTAAACGGGAACCAGTTATTGCTCCCTGCCCCGGTTCGCAAGCTGCCGGACTGTCGTATCTCGGCAATACGGATGAGTTTCTGCCCTTTTGGCAGCACATGTGAAAAATAACGCGCCACCGGCGGCGGAAGATCTGCCAGGGCAGAAAAATCGACGCACTCCGGCTGCGCACCGCCAGCCGCCGCAAGCAACGCTTTTTGCAATGCGCCGGCTTTGGCGCGCTCATGCAGCCAGCCGACTGCGGCCACGCCAGCAATGCCGGCAACAACTGTGCCTGCAATCAATACCACTTGCCCAGACGCAATTTGCGCTACCTCCCGCAGATCTACCGCGTCAGGCCAGGTGACCTCCTACGACCAGCGGTGTCATCCAATAGTGTATATCACTTCCCTTGAACTGTTGCTTTAGCCGCTTCAGCAATTCACAGGCGCTTTTCTGCGGCATATGGGTCTGTATCATCCAGCCACGCCGGTAGCCCGCCACTTTTTCCGCAGCGGTCATGGTATGTTCCGAACCACCATGGCCATTCACCGGCAGGCTGATAAAACCAGTCACTTCCGGCTGCTCCAGCAGCCAGTCCACCAGCATATCCGACAGAGCGGGAGGCAACACCAGCGAGAGCAATGCTTCGCTTTCTTCTTCCTGGCTGTTCTCGAGTTTGTTCATGTTCATGAGGCATGCTCCTGGGAAACCGGGCCAAAGGCAAAACGCCGGTAGAGAATGGGCAACAGGATAAGCGTCAGCAAGGTTGCCGAGATCAATCCGCCGATTACCACAATGGCCAGGGGACGTTGTATTTCAGATCCCGGACCCGTGGCAAAAAGCAGGGGCACCAGGCCGAAAGCTGCGATACTGGCGGTCATGAGTACCGGCCGCAGCCGTCTTTTGGCTCCTTCCACCACTACTTCCTGCAGGGGTTTACCCATGGCATGAAGCTGATTGAAATAGGTGACCATCACCACCCCATTGAGTACCGCGATACCAAGCAGGGCGATAAAACCCACCGAGGCGGGTACGGAGAGGTATTCGCCAGTAAGCCACAGGCCCACAATGCCGCCAATCATGGCGAAGGGGATGTTGCTCAACACCAGAACCGCCTGGCGCGCCGAACGGAAGGTGGAAAACAGGATCAGGAAAATCAGCCCGATAGCCACCGGCACCACGATGGAAAGACGCTGCGCGGCACGCTGCTGGTTCTCGAACTCACCACCCCACTCCAGGTAATACCCCGTTGGCAGTTTCACCTGTTCGGCTACTCGCTGCTTTGCATCTTCCACAAAGCTCACCAGGTCACGGCCGGAGACATTGGCAATGACCACCGACATGCGCTTGCCTTTCTCACGCTGCACGGAAACCGGCCCTTCTATGCGTTCCATGGTGGCCAGATTGGACAGCGCCACACGGCGGCCACCAGGCAGCGCCAGGTGCAAGCCGGCGAAGGTGGCTGAGGAGTTGCGTAAGTTCTCCGACCCCTTGATCACCAGAGGTATACGGCGGGAGCCTTCATAGACAGTACCCAGATTCAGCCCTTCGATCTGGGCGCGCAGGGCATCTTCCAGGGTCTCCACATCCAGCCCCAGACGACCGATGGCAAGGCGATCCACCACCAGGCGGAAATACTGGGCGCCCTCATTGCGCGGGGTATAGACATCCGAAGCGCCTTCAATTTGCTGAACCGCCTTCACCACAGCTTCTGCAGTGCGGTTCAGGTCATCCTGGCTTTCGCCAAAGATCTTGATCGCCAGATCACCTCGCACGCCGGTGAGCATCTCGGAAACACGCATCTCTATGGGCTGGGTGAAGGCATAGGCAACGCCGGGGAAATCTGCCAGTACGGCACGGATCTTGTCTTTTAACGCCTCCTTGTCAGGCACCGTCCACTCCTCGATAGGTTTGAGCACCAGGAAGCTGTCGGTCTCATTCAGCCCCATGGGATCCAATCCCAGCTCATCCGATCCGGTACGGGCGATCACCGAAACCACCTCCGGCACCCGCTCAAGCAATGCACGCTGAAAAGCCATATCAATCTGCAGTGACTGCTCCAGATTGATGGAAGGCAGTTTCTCCAGTTGCACGATGAGATCCCCCTCATCCATGGTGGGCATGAAGGTCTTGCCCACCTGGGTATAGAGGAAACCTGCGCCCACCAGCATCGCCAGGGCCACGGTCACCACCAACTTTACATGGTTCAGGCCCCAGGCCAGCGCCGGGGTGTAGAGCTTCTGCAGCAGGCGCACCAGCATCGGATCCTCATGCGATACCTTGCCCAGTAGATAGGAGGCAAACACCGGAATCACCGTAAGCGACAGCAGCAGCGAGCCAGACAACGCAAACACAATGGTAAGCGCCACCGGAATGAAGAGCTTTCCTTCCAGACCCTGCAGGGTAAGCAGGGGCAGGAAGACGATGATGATAATGAGGATACCGGCGGTCATGGGCACCGCCACTTCCCGCGCCGCCCGGTAGATCAGGTGCAGACGCGGCAGGCGGCTTTCGCCCTTGCGCGCCAGGTGGGTGATTACATTCTCCACCACCACTACCGCAGCATCCACCAACATACCGATAGCGATAGCCAGCCCGCCCAGAGACATGAGGTTGGCGGACATGTTGAACTGCCGCATGAGAATGAAAGTCACCAGGGCGGCCAGGGGCAATACCAGAGCTACGGTAAGCGCGGCACGCAGATTACCAAGGAACAGAAGCAGCAGGATCAGCACCAGGATGATGGCCTCTCCCAGCGCCTTGGTCACGGTTCCCACCGCATGGGACACCAGCTTGCCACGGTCGTAGAAGACATTGATCTCCACGCCTTCAGGCAACCCTGGAGCCAGTTCCTCCAGCTTGGCCCGCACACCTTTCACCAGCTGATTGGCGTTGGCGCCACGCAGGCCCAGCACCAGCCCCTGCACCGCCTCGCCCTTGCCATCCTTGGTGACGGCGCCATAGCGGGTAAGAGAACCGATACGCACTTCTGCCACATCATTCAGCCGCACAGGCTGGGCAAGGTCAGGGCGCACCACGATATTGCGGATGTCTTGGAGACGGGTGATCGCCCCTTCCGTGCGCACCACCAGCACTTCCTCACCATCATTGAGACGGCCAGCGCCATCGTTGCGGTTGTTGTTCTCCAGCGCCTCGCGCAATTGTTTCAGACTGATGCCCCGGGCAGTCATGCGCGCATTGTCCGGCACCACTTCAAAAGTGCGCACCATGCCACCCAGGGAGTTGACATCCGCCACTCCGGGTACGGTGCGCAAGGCGGGGCGAATCACCCAGTCGAGAAGATCGCGCCGCTCCCGCAGGTCAAGATCACCACCATCCAGAGAAAACATGAACATTTCCCCAAGAGGCGTGGTCAGTGGAGCAATACCGCCATTCACATCCGCCGGCAGATCACCCCAGATGCCGGAAAGGCGCTCGGCTACCTGCTGCCGCGCCCAGTAGACATCCGTACCTTCCTCAAAATCCACGGTAATATCGGTTAAAGCGTATTTGGTGATGGAGCGCAGCATGCTCATGTTGGGGATGCCAAGCATTTCCACTTCCACCGGCGCAGTAATGCGCGACTCCACCTCTTCCGGCGTCATGCCAGGAGCCTTGATGATCACTTTCACCTGAGTGGTGGAGACATCGGGAAAGGCGTCGATGGGAGTTTTCTGGAACGCCATCCAGCCACCGCCGGCAAGGAGTGCCACCACCAACAGCATGAGCAGCCGCTGGGTAAGGGCAAATTGTATCAATCGGGCCAACATCAACCTTCTCCTTCGAGCCAGGCGGCCTTGAGGGCGGCAGTGCCGCTGATGGCAACCTTGTCGCCGGACTTGAGTTCACCCCTGATAATGAGCGCATCAGGCTCCTCGATAACGATATCAACCGCTACCGGTTGGAAGCCACCATCCCGCTCCACCAGCACCCAGGTTTTTCCTTCCACCCGCAGCAGAGCCCGGCGGGGAACGCGCCAGGAGCTTTTGCTTCCCGGCTTGGCAAGTTGCGCCTCGACAAATTGTCCCGGTCGCAATTTGCGATCGGAATTGCCTACTTCAGCACGCACCAGCACACCCTGATCTTCACCATGAATCATGCTACCCACAGTAATGATTCGCCCTTCCGTTTTTGGCTTTTCCACCCTGACTGCGGTTCCCACAGCTACCGCGCCCAGTTTTTCCAGGGGAACGTGGATTTCCAGCCACAGTGGATCGAGCTGCCCGATGCGGTAGATGGGGCTTGCTATTTCCACCCTTTGACCCGGCATGGCCATTTGTTCCAGCACCACTCCATCCATGGGCGCACGCACCTCAAGATTGGCGGACAGCTTGTGCTTCCTTTCCAGCTCCTTGACGGCAGCCTTGTCCATGCCTGCCAGCAGCAATGCCTGCTGACGCTGTTCCACCTCGGTGCGCGCCTGGGTATACGCTGCACGGGTCTCGAGAAAACGGCGCTCGGAAATAATACCTTCGGCCTTGAGCTGCCGATCCCGGTTCAGCCCGGCCTGCGCCAGTCCCAAGCGGCTTAGCGCTCCAAGATAAAGGCGTTGCTCTTCCACCAGTTTGGGGCTCTGGATAACTGCCAGCAATTGCCCCTTGTGCACTGGCTCACCTTCCGCTACCTGCAGGCGGGCAAGCAGTCCTTCCTGGGGCGCACTCACCACCATCAGCTGGGCATTGGGCACCCGCACCTCGGCAGGATAGGCACTATCCCAGGCTTGGGAAACCGGTTCTACGGCAATAGCTTGAATGCCCAATGCCTCCCGTTGTCCCGGCTCGATTTTTACCAGGGGGGCGGCATGAAGGTTGGTTGCCAGCAGCAGAGCCAGACCAAGCAGAGTTTTTTTCATCGCGGGATCACTCCAAGTAAATGATTTTTTTGTGTCATGACATGTTGTTTTTCCAACTGCCGGATCTCCAGATCCCTGGCCGCAGCAGCAGCCTGTTGCCTGGCCAGCAGCAATTGGTACAAATCCATCTCGCCCAGTTCAAAAGCGCGTTGGGACAGTTGCAGACGGGCATGGGCAAATTCGTTTTTCTGTTGCGCCAGATCCACCAGCCGGTTGGCTTTGAGCAGTTCCTGTTCAGCATTGGCGATACGCAGTTCCAGCTGCCGCTTCAACAGTGCAGCTTCTGCCTCCAGGCTGGTCAATTCGGCTTCCGCTTCGGCAATGGCCGGAGCCGCATGGGAGCGGGTGCCCAGAGGCACTGTCAGTTCGATGCCCAATGAATCCGTATACGCCTCGGTGCGGGCACCCCGGTCTCGCTTGGCATAGACGGACACCACAGGTGCTGCACGACGCTGCATGCGGGTATCATTCACCCTGGCCTGTGCTGTTTGCGCCTGCGCCAGCACTGCCCGTAGCTGAGGATGCTGGGCAAGGGACGTTGCGCCTTGCGTTTGTGCGAACAGTTCCAGATCTTCCGGCAGCTCCTGCAACCCAGTATAGTTATGCCAGGACTGTTTGGCCTGGTGTTGCGCATTAATGGCTTCCTGGTAGGCAGCCTCGGTTTCCACCACATCCTGCTGCGCCAACAACAGATCATTGCGGTTCAGCTCTCCGGCTTCGAAGCGATGGGTCACATCTTCCTTCAGCGCCCGTGCCGCCGCCCATTGTTTGAGCGCCTGCTTTACTCCCGCCTGGGCAATGCGCAACCGCCAGGCGCGTTCCAGAACCTCTCCCGCCACTTCCCAGGCAAGGCGCGACAGTTCCAGCTCCGCCTGGGTTGCCAGGTTATCTGCGATCGTGCGCCGTGCTTCGCGCTGGCCAGGGAGCCATACCGGCAGAGAAACGCCCGCCACATATTCCCCATAGCCAAAATCACTGCCGAGAGAATCACCCGCCGCAGAAACACTGATCGCCGGATCACCACCGAAAAAACTCTCCGCCTGCTGGCGATAGCCAGACTCCACCTTGCGCAGCGCCTGGTGCAAAGAGTATTGTGGGTGCCGCTCGACAGCCGCCTGCACGGTTTCCGCCAGGCTGGCCGCTCTGGCCGCAGGCACCAGAACCAACAGCAAGGCAATACAGGTAAAACGTCCTATGAATCCGTTATTCATTCAGTACTCTCATTTGTGGGACTCCAGATGCGGGCAAGTATACCCATGCTTCCTTAAACGAAACTGAACACAATCATTCTGCTCTGTCATCGCCCCTTCAACCATAAACAAGGAAGGGATTTTATACAGATTCAGCTTGGTTTCATCTCCAGGCTGTAATCTTGGCCGTCAACATTGATACCACACAGGTTGAATTCATAATGCGCTACGCCGTTACCGGCATTCTTCTGCTGGCACTACTCCTGGGTCTGGCTACCTTACGGATGGCCAATCAGGAATGGGAGGGCTATGAGCACGGTGGCGAGAAAATTCCACAGCTGGAAATAAACTCAGGAGATAGCGATTCAGAAGGGGTGCTTCCACTACAGGAAATCATCCAGCAGCTACAACTACCGGCAAGCACACGCATCCTGGAGATAGAGCGGGAGCACTCGGGCCAGAGCATGCATTACGATATCGAACTGGTCACAGCCGCAGGCAGGATTTACAAGCTGCATGTGGATCCCTACACTGCCAGGGTGATTGAAACGGAGGGAGCTGATGAGACTGCTGCTGGTGGAAGATGACAAAATGCTTGTAGAGGATCTTGTGCCGGAACTTCGCCAGGCGGGGTATGCAGTGGATCTGGCCACTGATGGGCAGGAGGCGCTGTTTCTGGGCGAAACCGAGAGCTACGACCTGGTGGTGCTCGATCTCGGGCTGCCCGTCATGAATGGCCTGGAGATACTGCGTAAATGGCGCGCTGGCGGCATAAAAGCACCGGTGCTTATTCTCACCGCCCGGGACAGTTGGCGGGAAAAGGTGGACGGCCTCAAAGCCGGGGCCGATGACTACCTGACCAAACCTTTCTATTCTGAAGAGCTGCTGGCCAGACTGCAGGCACTGCTGCGCCGCAGCCACGACAGGGTGGCAACCCAATTACATGCTGAAGGCATGTTGCTGGATGAGGAACATCAGCAAATACTGCTGGATGACGGTTCCTCTCTCCCGCTCACCGGCACCGAATTCCGCCTGCTGCGCTATTTCATGATGAACCCCGGCAAGCCACTGTCCAAAACCCGGCTTACCGAACATGTCTATGAACAGGACTTTGATCGTGACAGCAACCTGATAGAGGTTTATGTACGCCGCCTGCGGGAAAAAATCGGCAACAGCCGCATCGAAACCCGGCGCGGTCAGGGCTATGTTTTCAAGGGCTAGCCCGGTTTCCCTGGAACGCTCTCTGAGCTGGGCGATGGGCATCCTGCTGCTTGGGGTGCTGCTGGCGCTGCTGAGCATCGCTGCCTGGACAGGCAGGGAGAGCGCCATCCAATTTGCCATTTCACGCCTTCATCACGATGCCGAGGCCATCCTCAGCAGCATGGATGTGGCGGAACAAAGGATCGTTCGTTCCTTGCCTCCCATCTATAGACAACCACTGTCCGGGCACTACTTCATGGTGTACTTCGATAATGGAGAACCCCTGGCTTCCCGTTCCCTGTGGGATCAGAAGCTGGTGATTCCTGACAAACACCCTGAGACGACCCGTTATTGGCTGGCGCCAGGACCCCAGAATCAGCAGTTGCTCATCTGGCAAAGCACCTACGAAAAAGAGGGGCAGAGGTTTTCAATCGCCATTGCAGAAGACGTGGCGCCATTGCTTTTGGCCATCAAGCGTTTTCTCTGGATTGGTGTGGCAGCATCACTGGCGACGGTGCTACTCATGCTGCTGGTGCAGCGTCTTGCCATTCGGCGCGCCTTTGCCCGCCTGGACAGCATTCGTAAAGACCTGAGGGACATAAGAAAAGGCGTTCGCACCCACATAGGAACAAATGCACCTGAAGAAGTACAGCCCATGGTCACTGAATTCAACCAGTTGCTACAGGCATGGAAGCAGCATCAGGAGCGTTCAAGAAATGCTCTGGGCAATCTTGCTCATGCGCTCAAAACACCCCTGAGCATGATTTACCGGCATGGAGAAAAGAACGGGGAAACCAGGCTCACAGATCAGGCACGGCAAATGCAGCAGCTGATCGAACGGGAGCTGAAGCGGGCGCGGATCAGCGGCCGGGCAGTGGTAGGCAAGCATTTTTGTCCGGAAGATGACCTAGGTGATCTTGTCGATACCATTCAGGCTCTGCATCACCGCAAGCCACTGCAGATCGAAGTGGATATAAATGCACCCAACTGCCTACCCTTCGATCAGAATGACATGCTGGAACTGGCGGGAAATCTTCTCGACAACGCCGCCAAATGGGCCAGTCACAAGCTGCGCCTGCGGCTCACATCAAACAGCAAGCTGACATTTTTACTCGAAGATGATGGCCCGGGCATCAAGCCCCACCTGCGTGAAGCCTTGCTGGCACGAGGAAAACGCCTGGACGAAAACCAGCCCGGACACGGACTGGGGCTTGCCATTGTCAATGACATTGCACAACTCTACGGTGGGAACATGCATCTGGATCAATCACCAGACCTCAAGGGTCTGCGGGTTATTGTCACCCTTCCCCTGTTCAACAAATAGCTAGCCCGGATGTTTCACCTGGAAGTCCGATGATTGTGCCGAGATTGTTGTTCAGAGGCGAATTTCTGATCGAATCAATAGCCCAAGCTATTGATGAGTGAAGAAATATCGTCTCTGGGCAACAAGATCGGCGCAAGGGCGG
>JAJRUY010000304.1 GCA_024277555.1 Gammaproteobacteria bacterium
TCGTCTCTGGGCAACAAGATCGGTGCAAGGGCGGACTTAACAAACACCCGGTAACATATTGCACTTTGCTAATATAGATGCAATGGTTAATAAAAACAGCATCTTATATTGTTATTTCAGTGTCCAGGTGAAATATCCGGGCTAGTGCTACTCAAGTGTTTCTGGCTCTCTTGAAATTTGTCAGCCAAATACCACTGAGCAACCAAGAGTAGAACCAGGTGCCGAATATAATCAGCACAAAGGCTTTGATAATATCGGTGGCGGAACCATCCAGTGAAAAGGCGGGCACATAGCCGAACAGGAAAGGGCCGAGATAGAGGAACTTGGCGAACTTGAATGCTGAAAAAGCCGTTTTCCACATATTGGCCTTGGCAATGGTGGCGCCTGCGAAAGCGGCGATGCAGACGGGCGGGGTGATGTTTGAGTCCTGGGAAAGCCAATAGACGATCATATGCGCTGCGAGTACATTGACGCCGAGATGAGTCAGCGCCGGCACCGCCACTACCGCAGTAATCAGATAAGCCGCCGTAACGGGAACGCCCATGCCCAGCACCAGCGAGGCGAGTGCGATGAACAATATCGTGAGTACGAGTGAGCCGCCGGCCAGTTCGATAACGATATCCGCAAACGTCAGCACCAGCCCGCTGAAGGTCAGCACGCCGATAATGATGCCGATGACGCCTACCGTCGCGCCGATTTTCAGGCTGCTTTCTGCGCCGTCTCTGGCGGCCTCAATAAATTCTTTCGGACCGATGCGCGTCTCCTTGCGAAACCAGCTGATGACGATGCAGGAAACGATACCCAAAATGGCAGAATAACCGGGAGAGTAACCGGAAAGCATGAAAATCGTAATCACCACCAGGGGCGTAATATAAAACCACTCGCGGCGCAAAATCTCCATGGCGCTATGCTTGGACTTTTCACCGACCAGGTTATACTTTTTCGCCTCATAGTGAACCATCACATAGACACTGAAGAAGTACATCAATGCAGGGAAGATCGCCACCAGCATAATCTGGGAATAGGGCACACCGGTTAGCTCCGCCATGATAAAGCCGCCAGCGCCCATGATCGGTGGCAGAAACATGCCGCCAATGGAAGCAGCCGGTTCGATGGCACCCGCAATATGCGGCTTGAATCCGGCTTTTTTCATCATCGGAATGGTAAATGCACCGGTGGAGACAGTATTGGCAATGGCGCTGCCAGAGATGGAACCGAAAAGTCCCGACGCAATCACCGAAACCTTGGCCGGGCCACCTATCTTGTGCCCGACAGCCGCCAACGGAAAATCAATAAAGAATTTATGCGCACCGCTCTTGGTGAGAAAGGCGCCGAAGAATACGAATAACAACACATAAGTAGCCAGTACGTTGGCCATAATGCCGAACACGCCATCGCTCTTGTAGAAAATCGAGGTGCACAGGGCGGGGAAGCTGTCGCCAGCATGGGAAACCAGGTCAGGCATGTGGTCGCCATACACACCATAAAGCAGCATTATGACTCCAATGACTACAAACACATTGCCGACGACCCGGCGCGCCAGTTCGATCCCCAGTAGAACGCCGATGACCGCAATCGTCATGTCGAGGGTGGTTTCAGCCCCGGTGCGGTAGTTGATTGCCTCGAAATTGTAGATCCAGTAGCTGATGGTGATAATGGAAAGCACGATCAGGAGATAATCCACCACGCGCATGATTTTTGAGCTGGACCGGTAGACAAGGAACACCAGGATGTAGGTGGCAAGCACATAAATGCCACGGTGGTATTGCGTGGCGGCTGGCGCCATCACTGCCGACCAGGCGTAGAAAATCAGCAGGGAAGCGGCACAGATATCGAACAGAATCTGCTCGAACCTGTGCAGCTTTTTATACACGACTGTGCCCAGGTCGCAGGCGGCTGATGCCAGTCACCCCGCCGAAACCTTTATAAAACGCCTTTTTCTTTCCAGAACTTTATCGCGCCGGGATGCATGGGCGTGACAATGCCATTGGTGGCATTCTCGATCGTCATGGACTTGAAGGTCTTTTTCTGGCCAACCATATGCGCCAGACCTTCATCGGTATAGATGGTGGAAAGCAGCTTGTAGACAACCTCTTCAGGCACATCGGCGTTGGCGACCCAGAGCGCAGAATCCTGGAAAGAAGCGATATCGGTCTCGACACCCTTGTAGGTACCTGCTGGTATGGTCAGCTTTGAAAAATATGGATATTCCTTGTAGAAGCCGGAAGATTCCGCATCAGCACCCAGATCAACCAGCTCGATGTCATTGGTTTGCGCAGCCATCAAGACAGCACCAGATGGAAAGGCGGTAAACAACCAGAAGGCATCCAGTTGGTTGTTACCAAATGCGGCGGCTGCATCATTGTAGCCCATGGCATTTCTTTCGATCTTGTCCCAGATGCCCAGGTGATTGAAAAACAACTCGCAATTGGCAAACGCGCCGGAACCGGCGTTGCCTACACCCACCTTTTTACCCACCAGATCCTTGGTGGATTTGATGCCGGAGCCTTTGCGCACCACCAGTTGTGCCGGGGCGCCATATAAAAAGCTGACGGCGAGAACATTTTCATACTTTTTCGGGTCATTCTTCATCTTGCCGTTACGGCCAAGATAGACATGTCCCGAATACACCACGCCAAAATCGGAACGCCCCGAGTTGACCTTGCGAAGATTCTCCACGGAACCGGCGGACGACTGGGCCTTGACCGTGAACTCCTCGATTTCCTTTACCGGTTTATAGGTCTGGATCGCATTGGCAACTACCTGAAAAGTGCCGCCTGCCGGGCCACCCCCAAAAACGATTCGCTTGCCCGCATACGCAGTCCCAATAGTAGCGAATGCCAGGAAAAGAGCCGAAGTGATTGTTATAACGAATGATTTTTTCATTACTACTCTCCTAATAATGGCTATAGCCAACGGGAAGTATAAACGCCATCTTGCCAACCATCCACTGGTATTCGCCAAGTAATGCCTGAATCAACGCCTCTCATATGCAAAACCGGAACTTCCACCATCCATGGTAGTCGCATGAACAGGGGTCTGGAAAAACGATTCCCCGTAAATGTGTTCTAAATCCGATAGGCCGATAGCTTGAACCGTACCCAATACCAGGCAAGGAGACATCATGACTAACGAATACATTACGACAAGAGAAGCCCTCATCGCGGCCCGCGAGGAACTTTTAGGCCGTGAAAACGTGGTGGGAACAGGTATCGGCTACAAGGTTAGCGCTGGAGAGAAGCAACCGACATTGAGTCTGGTCTGCTCTGTGACAAACAAGGTCAAAGTGACGGATCTTTCACCAAAAGATCGAATACCAGAGACAATAGACGGCATCCCCACAGATGTGGTTGCAACAGGGCACATTCGGGTCTTTCAAGCCCGTACTGATCGCTGGCGTCCAGCACCAGGCGGCGTGAGCATCGGGCACCGCAATATTACCGCCGGCACACTGGGCTGCCTTGTAAAGAAGAACCAGCAGCTGTATATCCTCTCGAATAACCATGTGCTGGCAAATAGTAATGATGCGAATCCAGGTGACGCAATTTTGCAGCCAGGGCCCCACGATGGTGGCGTCTATCCCAATGACCACATCGCCAACCTGACAGACTTCGTGCCGATCTCGTTTGTCGGCGCACCAAGCGACTGCAACATAGCGAACACGACCACGAGCTTTCTCAACAGCATCGCACGCGCGCTTGGTAAAGACACCAGGTTGCAGGCGATAAGCAAGCAGGCCGTGGACAATCTGGTCGATGCAGCAATCGCTCGACCGCTGAAAGATGAAGATGTCAGTGAAGAAATCCTGGAAATAGGAAATATCGAGGATACGGCTACAGCGGAACTCGATATGGCCATCAAGAAAAGTGGCCGTACCACAGCACTTAAGACCGGTGTAATCCAGCAGGTGGATGTAACGGTAAATGTTCAGTATGGCGCCGGGCGCATTGCCCGCTTCACAGACCAATTGCTGGCCGGTCCCATGAGTCAGGGTGGCGATAGCGGCTCTGCCGTACTGGATGAAAACAACCGGCTTGTCGGACTCTTATTCGCGGGAAGCGACAACAGTACTATTATTAATCGTATCGAAAATGTTTTTTCAGCTCTCGAAATCAGCCTGTGAAACATACGGTTATCTTGCTCCTGCTAATGCTAATGCTTGCTGCATGTCAAGAAACAAGCGAGGAGAGCACCGTGCTTAGCTCAATCGAAGAAGTTAAGGCAAAAAGTGAAGAACAACTATTAACCCTACCTGGTGTCGTCTCGGTAGGAATTGGCCGAAACACTGAAGGCGATCCGGCCATTATTGTTGGTCTCGATGGAGTTCACCCTGAATCCGAATCACAAATCCCGCAGTCACTGCATGACTATCCTGTCGTTATCAAAGTGACAGGTTCTGTTAAAGCGCAATAAATGGCTTCCATCCTGACTGTTTTGATGGTTTGAGTTTTCTGCCCGTACCGGGGGATTTGGCAGCGGCCGGTATCCGGTCGGGTTCCTTCCCGCATCTGGAAAAAAGCCCGGGGAAAAAGACCCTGATGGATCGATTGTCAGTATAATTGGCGTTTTGCCACTTTTCCGCTTTCTTCGTATGAACAACGCACCGGATGTTTCCACCTTCCAGGGACTGATCTTCGCCCTGCAGCAATACTGGGACAAACAGGGTTGTGTGATTCTGCAACCCTATGACATGGAGATGGGCGCCGGCACCTTCCATACCGCCACCTTTCTGCGCTCCATCGGCCCGGAACCCTGGAACGCCGCTTATGTGCAGCCTTCGCGCCGCCCCACCGACGGACGCTACGGCGAAAATCCCAACCGCTTGCAGCACTACTATCAGTTCCAAGTGGTACTCAAGCCCTCACCCATAAATATTCAGGAGCTGTATCTGGGTTCCCTGGAAATGCTGGGCATCGACCTGCATGTGCATGATGTGCGCTTCGTGGAAGACAACTGGGAATCCCCCACCCTGGGCGCCTGGGGTCTGGGCTGGGAAGTATGGCTAAATGGCATGGAAGTGACCCAGTTTACCTATTTTCAGCAGGTGGGCGGACTGGACTGCCGACCGGTAACCGGTGAGATCACCTATGGCCTGGAACGCATCGCCATGTACATCCAGAGCGCGGAAAGCATCTATGATCTGATTTGGGCCAATGGCCCAAACGGCCCTGTCACCTATGGTGATGTTTTTCATCAGAACGAGGTGGAACAATCCACCTACAATTTCGAGCACGCCGACGTGGATTTCCTGTTCCAGCTTTTCGACCAGTGTGAAAAAGACAGCCGCAAGCTCATCGAGCTGGGGCTGCCCCTGCCGGCCTATGAGCAAGTGCTAAAAGCGTCCCATGCCTTCAACCTGCTGGATGCCCGCCATGCCATATCCGTCACCGAGCGCCAGCGCTTCATACTGCGGGTGCGCAGCCTGTCAAGGGCGGTGGCGCAAGCCTATTACGATGCCAGAGAGAAACTTGGCTTTCCCATGCTCAGGGAGGAAGACAAGTCATGATCGATTCACAGGATCTCATTTTTGAACTTGGCACCGAGGAGCTGCCCCCGGTCGCCCTGAAAAAACTCTCTGCCGCCCTGGAGCAGGAATTCATCACCGGCCTGGATCACGCCGGACTGCACCACGGGAAAGTAATCAGCTATGCAACGCCCCGGCGTCTGGCGCTGCTGGTGAAAGACTGCGCCACCTGCCAACCCGACCGCAAGCTGGAAAAGCGCGGCCCGGCGGTGCAGGCCGCCTTCGACGATGACGGCAATCCCAGCAAGGCCGCCGAGGGTTTCGCCCGCTCCTGCGGTGTCAGCGTAGGCAAGCTGGATCGCCTCAAAACCAACAAGGGCGAGTGGCTGATGTACCAGGTCGAGGAAAAGGGCAAGGTTGCAGCACAGTTGCTCCCACAAATAGCAGAGAATGCACTCAATCGCCTGCCCATCCCGAAACGCATGCGCTGGGGCGCTTCCGACGCCCAGTTCGTGCGGCCAGTACACTGGCTGCTGTTCAAGTTGGGGGCCAAAATCATTCCCTGCCGGTTACTGGATGTGGACGCTGGGGAGCTTAGCTATGGCCACCGCTTCCACCACCCTGAAGCGCTGACTATTGGCACCCCTACAAGCTATGTCGATGTACTCGAGTCTCAAGGGAAAGTGATCGCTCACTTCAATACCAGGCGCAATAACATAAAGGCCCAGGTGGAAACGGTTGCGGAAACCCTGGGGGGCAGGGCAGATATCGATGCCGACCTGCTGGACGAAGTGACCGCCCTCAATGAATGGCCCGTGGCCATCACCGGCAGCTTCGAGAAAAAGTACCTGGCGGTTCCCCCGGAAGCCCTGATTCTGACCATGAAGAAGAACCAGAAATACTTCCCCCTGTTCGATGCCGACGGCCAACTGATGAACCACTTCATCACCATCGCCAATATCGACAGCCCCAAGCCCGAGGTAATCAGTGAGGGCAACGAGCGTGTGATTCGCCCACGTCTCGCCGACGCCATGTTCTTCTGGGAGCAGGACGGTAAACGTCGCCTGGAAGAGCATCTGGAATCTCTCAAAACTGTCATCTTTCAGCAGAAACTCGGGAGCATGTACGACAAATCAGAACGTGTTGCCACTCTCGCTGCCTGGATCGCGGAACAAACTGGCGCCAATGCCGATCTCGCAAAAAGAGCCGGGATGCTCAGCCGCTGTGATCTGATGACGCATATGGTGGGCGAATTCGCCGATATGCAGGGCATTATGGGCCGCTATCAGGCGCTGCGCGATGGTGAGCCGGAAGAGCTGGCGCAGGCCATGGAAGAGTTCTATCTGCCCCGCTATTCCGGTGATCGTCTGCCGCAAAGCCCTACCGGTACCGCCCTGGCGCTGGCGGAGAAAATCGATACCCTGTGCGGCATTTTCGGTATCGGTATGAAGCCCACGGGAGACAAAGATACCTTTGCCCTGCGGCGGGCGGCTCTGGGGGCATTGCGCATTATTCGTGAGTACTCACTAACTCTGGATGTCCGTGAACTGCTGACGAAAGCAGTAATCACTTTGCAGGATCGTATTCAGGAAGAGCATACAGCAGATAGCGTATACCACTTCCTCATGGAGCGCCTCAAGGTGCTTTTGGCAGACGAGGGAATTTCCAGCCAGCTCTTCGAATCGGTAAGCGCGGTTCAGCCCCCAACCATAGCGGATCTAGAGTCGCGCATCCTGGCGGTACAATCCTTTCTGAAACTGCCGGAAGCAGAATCCCTGGCGGCGGCAAACAAGCGTATTCGCAACATCCTGAAAAAATCCAGGGACGATATTCCCGCAGCGGTGGATGAGCAGTTGTTGCAAGATCCCGCAGAGAGAGCCCTGTTTACCCAATTGCAGGCCATACAGACGCAGGTAGCCCCTTTGCTGGTAGATGGCGACTATCAATCGGCGCTGAAGACCCTGGCGGGACTCCGTACTTCCATAGACCAATTCTTTGATGATGTGATGGTGATGGCGAAAGAAGATAATCTGCGCCGCAACCGGTTGGCATTACTGAAACAACTCAGCGCCCTGTTCCTGCAGGTGGCTGATATTTCTCGCCTGCAGCAGTGAGGGTGGAAACATGAACCAGCAGGCCGATTCCTGGCGGCGGATGATGCAGGCCGTCCAGGATTTTCACCACAAGCACGACTTCAAAAATACCGGCGGCGAGGAGCTTAACTACCGCATCGCCCTCATGGCCGAGGAGTTGGGGGAAATATCCTCCTGTGTGACCAAGGGAAAAAGTAAGCACTTACTTGCGGAGGAAGTGGCGGATTTGCTGATCCTGCTCATGGGAACCGGGATCGCCGCTGAGTTTGACCTAAATCAGGCCTTCTGGAAAAAAATGGATCAGCTCATGCAGCGCGACTCACGCATGGTCAACGGGCGTATCCGCGTATCCGAATTCCGGGACATGGAGTAAGCCCACCCCATGCCAGCCAGTCATATACGCCACATCATTCTGGATCGGGATGGAGTTATCAATGCCGATTCTGATCAGTTCATCAAAACCCCTGACGAATGGCAGCCCATCGGTGGCAGCCTCGAAGCCATTGCCCGGCTGAAACGGGCTGGCTATCTGGTAGGCATTGCCAGCAACCAGTCCGGTATCGGCCGCGGCCTGTTAGACAGAGACAGCCTCAACACCATACATGGGAAAATGCAGCAACAACTAGCCAAGCTGGGCAGCCATATCGATCTGATTGCATTTTGCCCGCATACGGCGGAAGAGCACTGTACTTGCCGCAAGCCCCTTCCTGGTCTCTATCTGCAGCTGGCACAGCGCTGGAATATCGATCTGGACGGAATTCCGGTGATTGGCGACAGCCTGAGAGACTTGCAGGCGGCACAGGCGGTCAATGCCCATCCCATGCTGGTGCGCACAGGCAAGGGCAGAAAAACCGTGGAACAACTTGTCGAGAGCAAGGAAAAAGGCGAAATAGCCGTATTTGATAACCTTACTCAGGCTGTAGGCCATCTTTTACAGGAATGACCATGCTGATTACCCTGCGCTCCACGCTTTACTTCTTCACCATGATCACCAGCATCGCTGTATTCGGCTTGGCAATCGCCACCATCGGGTTGTTGCTGCCGCTGCCTGCCAGAGACCGCATGGCAGCAGCCTGGGGCAGCACCAATCTGTGGCTGATGAAGGTACTGTGCGGGTTGAAATATCGCATTCACGGCGCTGAAAATCTTCCCGAACATGCCGCCATCGTTATGTGCAAGCACCAATCCGCCTGGGAAACCATCGCCCTCAAAGCCATTATCCGCCCACAGCAATCCTGGATACTGAAACAGGAACTCATGCGCCTGCCGGTTTTTGGCTGGGCTCTGGCCGCCATACCCAACATCCCCATTGATCGCAGCGCTGGGCGTCAGGCGGTAAAACAGATTGTAAAACGGGGCACGGAGCTGCTTGATCAGGGCCGGGTCATCATCCTGTTCCCGGAAGGTACCCGCACCGCCCCTGGGGAAAGGAAAAAATATGGCATCGGTGGCGCCATGCTTGCCGAAAAATCCGGTTACCCTATAATACCCATCGCACACAATGCGGGGGTATTCTGGCGGCGGAGAGGCCTGAAAAAATATCCTGGCACCATTGATCTGGTGGTGGGTGAAGCATTTGATCCGGCTGGCATGAACGCTTCTGAAATTACCCGCAAGGTGGAAACCTGGATAGAAGCAGAGGTAACCAAACTCCCCGCCAAACCCTGAAACAAACTTACAATCTACCAACAAGCTGGAAAACACATGAAATCACCCATTCGCTTTGCACTACTTTTCCTTTTACCTGCAGTCAGTTATGGCGGTGAAGCGCCAGAACACACAGAACCAGCACATGCTTCCGGAGTGGAAGCCCTTTCCCCTGATTTGCGCGAATTGCTCTCTCAGGAAATGCAGGCGTTGCAGAAAGGAATGATCTCTATCATCCCCGCATATAGTTCCGGAAACTGGGGCGAAATAGAAACTACCGCCAGGAAAATAAAAAACAGCTACATATTGAAACAAAAGCTGACGCCAAGCCAGGCCAAAGAATTACATTCAGTATTGCCACCAGCGTTTATTGAAAAAGATCAGTGGTTTCATTATCTTGCAGGCATGCTCGAGCATGCCGCCAAAAATAAAAAACCGGAGTTGGTAAACTTTTACTTTTCCGAAATGAACAGGTCTTGCATTGGTTGTCACAGTGCTTTTGCGACACACAAATTTCCCGCTTTACTACAAAAGAAAGAAGATGAGGAGCATTCGCATACGCACTAAAAAAACGGCATGCGTACTAGCCCGGATATTTCACCAGGGCACTAAAATAACAACATAAAGTAATGTTTTTATTATCTATTATATCTATATGGTGCCTCGAAAAATAGTCATTCCGACGCACGACTCCATGGATGGAGGAGATACGAACCCAAGGATGGGCGAAGGCAGAACCGAGGCCGGAATCCATAATCTCCTGAAAACCATGGATATCGGGCTTCCAAGTGAAACATCCGGGCTAGAGTCTGTCGTATTTAACACTGTTTGGCTGCAAATCACTGGATGGCGATTAACTCAGTTTATCCAACTCGTTAAATAGCCCTGCTATTCGCCTCGTTCGATAAACTGAGTTAATCGCCACCTGTGCTTTTCGCCCCAAACGGTCAAATCCGACAGACTCCTAGAAGCGGTTTTCTATTATTCACATTTTATCCACAGAAAATTTCCACCTGTGGATAACTTATCTAGATATCCAGATTTTCCACTGTCAGCGCATTTGATTGTATAAACTCCCTTCTTGGCTCCACTTCATCCCCCATCAGGGTAGTAAATACCTCATCAGCTCCCACTGCGTCTTCTATGCGCACCTGAAGCAAGCGGCGGCTTTCTGGATCCATGGTAGTTTCCCACAGCTGATCCGGGTTCATTTCTCCCAGTCCCTTGTAACGCTGCACATGTTGCCCACGGCGTCCTTCCACCATGAGCCAATCCAGTGCATCGCCGAATCTTTCGATCTGCTGTTGTTTCTCACCACGCTTGATATAGGCGGTTGGTTCTATCAGACCATCCAGTTTTTCGCCTACCAAGCGTATTTTTTTATAGTCTCCGCTATAGAAAAAGTCTACGGGCAGGTAGCGTTTATTATCTATGCCGTGGGTATGGTGGGTAATGGCTATAATTCCCCCTTTCCCTTCTTCTGCGGGGATCAGTTGCAGTTCATAGCGGTGAGAAAGCTTTTGTTCTGCATTCAGGCGCTGGGTGAGCTCTGACAGCCAGTCGGCGAAGGCTGTTTTGTCTTCGATAAGTTTCCTGTCTATCCCCGGCATGTAAATCAGCTTTTCCAGCACCTGGCTGTCATAGCGCTTTGCCAGCCGCTGAATTACGGCGCGGCTGGCGACATATTCTATGGCCAGAGATTCCAGCGCAGAAGGAGACATTGCCGGTGCGCTTTCATTCACATGCAGCTCGGCACCATCCAGTGCCATATGCAGCAAATATTGGTTCAGTTCCAGGTCATCCTTGATATAGGTTTCCTGCTTTCCTTTCTTCACCTTATACAGGGGAGGCTGGGCGATATAGATATGGCCCCGCTCGATGAGTTCAGGCATCTGGCGGTAAAAGAAGGTCAGCAACAGGGTGCGAATATGTGCGCCATCCACATCGGCATCAGTCATGATTATAATGCGATGGTAGCGCAGCTTGTCCGGATTGAATTCTTCGCGGCCTATTCCGCAGCCCAGTGCGGTTATCAGCGTGCCTACTTCTGCTGAAGACAACATCTTGTCGAAGCGGGCTTTTTCCACGTTGAGAATCTTTCCTTTCAGAGGAAGAATCGCCTGGTTGGAACGATTTCTCCCCTGCTTTGCTGACCCCCCGGCAGAATCACCCTCCACCAGGTAAATCTCTGATTTAGCAGGATCTTTTTCCTGGCAGTCAGCCAGCTTTCCTGGTAATCCAGCGACATCCAGGACACCTTTTCTCCGGGTCATTTCTCGGGCTTTTCTGGCTGCTTCCCTGGCCCTGGCAGCATCTACCATTTTGCTGGCTATGGCTTTTGCCTCGCCAGGGTTTTCCATCAGAAACTCGTTCAGCTTTTCACTCAACACCGCCTCAACAATGCCTTTGACTTCAGAAGACACCAGCTTTTCCTTGGTTTGTGAGGAAAACTTGGGATCAGGCACCTTGACAGACAACACAGCCGTCAGCCCTTCCCTGGCATCGTCACCAGTAGTGTGGACTTTTTGTTTCTTTGCCAGACCAGCTTGTTCAATGTAGGTATTCAATGTACGGGTCAAGGCACTGCGAAACCCAGCCAAGTGGGTACCGCCGTCTTTTTGTGGAATGTTGTTGGTAAAACAGAAAATGCTTTCCTGATAGGATTCGTTCCACTGCATGGCGACTTCCACCACCACATCATTTTTTTCAGCAGTGATGTGAAAAACCTTTTCATGCATTGGTGTTTTCTTGCGGTTAAGATGTTCA
This sequence comes from Gammaproteobacteria bacterium, assembly GCA_024277555.1. Classification (GTDB taxonomy): domain Bacteria; phylum Pseudomonadota; class Gammaproteobacteria; order Chromatiales; family Chromatiaceae; genus Thiolapillus. Next base: position 11,971 of record JAJRUY010000304.1, read on the forward strand.
ACAAAAGCTCTAATCCCGCCTTCATATTCAAAAACGTCTTCCTTGCCATCCCGCTCGTCCTTGAGACGAATATGTACACCGGAATTCAGGAAAGACAGTTCCCGCAGGCGCTTGGCCAGAATATCGTAGTGGTATTCTGTATCTGCAAAAACCTCTTCGCTGGGCTTGAAACGGATGGTGGTTCCGGTCTCTTCAGTTTCTCCCGCCGACTTTAACGGTGATTGGGGCTCTCCCATGGAATAGCGCTGATACCATACCTTACCTTCCCGCTTGACTGTCAGTTCCAATTCTTCAGAAAGCGCATTGACCACGGAAACCCCAACCCCATGCAGGCCACCTGAAACCTTGTAGGAATTGTCATCGAACTTCCCTCCGGCATGCAGGACGGTCATGATCACTTCCGCCGCCGATATTCCTTCTTCTTCGTGCATATCCACGGGTATGCCCCGGCCGTCATCTGATACGGTTACGGAATTGTCGCTGTGAATAGTTACCTGAATGGCGCTGCAATGGCCCGCCAGTGCTTCATCGATGGCATTGTCTACAACCTCAAATACCATGTGGTGCAGGCCGGTGCCATCATCCGTATCGCCAATATACATGCCGGGGCGCTTCCTGACGGCATCCAGGCCTTTCAGGACTTTTATCGACGAGGAATCGTATTCGTTTTTGTCTGCCATGTACGTTATGCCGTTCTGCTGAATCCTGAAAGGATTATACCAGACAATAGCTTAACTCCCTGATGAATCGAGTCCAGCATTTCGCATAGAACCATGTTTCACGTGGAACACTTTGGCGCTATCAGGTAGCTTGTATCTATGTATATCCAGTACCGCAAGAAAGATTTGCATACCTGTATTTTCCAGATATCCCAGTATTTTCTGTGAATTCGCATCATCCAGTTCGGCACCCAAATCATCAATTAACAGTAAGGGTGGTTCTCCGCTCTCTTCCATAATCAATTGCGACAAAGACAGCACCAGGCCATAGATTAGTAGTTTTTGCTGCCCTCTTGACAGGGTTTTGTCTGCGGGGGAGCCTTCAACCAGCATCTTCAGTTGCGCCCGGTGCGTACCTGCTGCGGTAAAACCACGAGCTAGATCCTGTTGCTCCAGCTTCAGCAGCGCCTCGTTTAAGCTTAGTTCTGACTTCCACCCCTTGGACAACCGGAGAGTAACAGGTGCCGGAAACCCCGTTTCTTCAAAAAATATCGCCAGGTGCTTTTCGATTCGCAACAACATTTCCTGGCGGCTTTTCACGATAACCCGGGAAAAGGTAGACAACTGGTCATTGAAGGAGCGAGCCAGGCGAATATCTTTGGAACGAAGCGCAGAATTGCGCTGTTTCAATGCCCGATGATAAGACAACAATGTCTGGTGATAGGATTGTTCCACGTGGAACAATCCATAGTCCAGATAACGGCGCCTCAATTCCGGTCCCCTTTCGATCAGCTCATGTGATTGAGGGGTAATCAACTGCAAAGGCAAAATGCGCATCAACTCCGATCTTCTGGAAACATCTTTCCCGGCATGTCTGGCGACAAACTGACGATTGCTGCGCTGAATACCCAGTTTTGAGTCAACACCGTTATTGGTTTGCAAATCTGCAACGACTTGCGCCAACTCCTGATCTTTTCGAATCAGCGGGCCGGCATCGGAATGACGAAAACTTTTTCCCTGCCCCAGTAAAAAAATTGCTTCCAGCACCGAGGTTTTTCCTGCCCCATTGTTACCATGGATAAAATTCAGACCGACTCCTGGTTCAAGCACCATATTCTGGAGAATGCGTACATTCTCTATTTGGATACGGTTGATTTTCATCGGCTAATAACTGAGATTGAATCCATGGGTAAAGACACAATGAAAAGGGGCGTATCCATAACGCCCCTGCCTCGAACAGCTTTTATAGTGGATACCACCATTGGAGGTTAAATTCGCATGGGCATTACCACATAGCGCGCCCCGTCATCCTGGCTGGAGGTTATGACACAACTGGCCGTGGCATCGATCAGCCCCAGGTTAACCTTGGCTCCACCCAGCACCGACAGTACATCGAGTAAATAACTGACATTGAAGCCAATGGTCAGTTCGTCCCCACTATAATCCACCTCCAGGTCTTCCTCTGCTTCTTCATGTTCCGGATTGTGCGCCATCAAGTGCAGCATTCCGGATTCCACCTTGAATCTAACCCCACGGAATTTTTCATTGGACAAGATCGCCGTTCTGGTAAGGGCGCCTTTCAGCGCCTCCCGATCCGCCACCAGCTCCTGGGCATTTGCAGCAGGAATGACCTTGGCATAGTCCGGATAACGACCATCTACCAACTTGGTAGTGAAACTTCCGCTGGGAAACTCCACCTGCATATGGCTGTTACTGAATTGCAATTCAACTTCTGGCGCTTCATCACTGGAGCTCAATAGCCGATTCAGCTCGATGACCGCCTTTCTGGGAACAATTGCCTGGATATCAAGGTCTTCGGGTGCATCCGTTTTCATGTCACAAAGCGCCAGGCGATGGCCATCTGTGGCTACCGCTCGCAGCTTTCCTGGGCGGCCCTCCAGCAACAAGCCGTTCAGGTAATAACGTACATCCTGCTGGGCCATGGCAAACTGGGTCTTTTCCAACAGATGCTTGAGTTTGTTTTGGGCAACCCGGATTTTTTGCGTGGCTACAGCTGCTTCCAGATTGGGATAGTCTGCCGCCGGCAAGGTACTCAGGGTATAACGTCCACGACCTGATTTAAGTATGGTTTTATCGCCTTGTATATCCAGCTCCAGTGCTGAATCTTCTCCGAGAGCCTTGCATATATCCACGACCTTGCGTGCTGGCAGAGTGAATTCCATGTCTTCTTCTGCTGATACATTGACAGTAGTTTTTATTTCAACTTCCAGATCTGTAGCGATAAGGGTCATCAATCCCTTTTCCACGCGAAATAGAATATTCGCCAGAACTGGCAAGGTCTGGCGTTTTTCCACTACGCTGCCGACCTGGAGGAGTGCCGGCAGCAGTTCTTTCCGGTTGGTGGTTATTTTCATTTATCGGCTCTCTAATTATTAAATAAAGATATATTTAAAACCTTTAATTATTATTATTACGCAGCTAGCTATCTCTGAGTAACTTGATAATAGTCTTTTTTTTCCGTAACTTACAGTAGTATTTTGCGAGTATAAACACTGTATGATCCCCTCTTAAAGCTGTTCATGGGTTGTGGATAAGTCCGTCTACGTCCAGGGGCTGTTTTTCAGCACAGTTTACTCACAGCTAGTGACTGAGGGTTCTTAACAGGTTTTTATAATCTTCCGCAATACGGGTATCCGTCTCCTTTAATTCATTGATTTTGCGGGTAGCGTAAAGAACGGTAGTGTGGTCCTTTCCACCAAAGGCGTTGCCGATTTCCGGCAGGCTGTGGTTGGTAAGCTCCTTGGCCAGGGCCATGGCGATCTGCCTGGGGCGGGCAATGGTGCGGCTGCGGTTTTTTGACAACATATCGGAGCCGCGTATCTTGTAATAGTCTGATACTATCTTTTGTATGTTTTCGATTGTAATTACCTTATCCTGTGCGGCGATCATGTCGCGCAGGGCTTCCTTGGCAAAATCCAGGGTGATGGGTCTGCCGGTAAACTGGGAGTTGGCCACTACCCGGCGCAGGGCTCCTTCCAGTTCCCGGATATTGGAGCGAACCCGCTGCCCCATGAAGAAGGCGACTTCGCTGGGTAGCTCCACGGCGAACAGTTTTTGCGCCTTGTTCATCAGAATGGCAACCCGGGTTTCCAGATCAGGTGGTTCAATGGCGACAGTCAAACCCCAGCCAAAGCGGGATTTGAGGCGGTCTTCCAGACCATCGACTTCCTTTGGAAAGCGGTCGCTGGTGAGGATGATCTGCTGCTGGGATTCGAACAAGGCATTGAATGTATGGAAAAATTCCTCTTGGGAACGCTCCTTGCCCGCGAAAAATTGCACATCGTCGATAAGCAGGGCATTCACCGAGCGCATGCGCTGCTTGAAGGCATCTATGGTGTTGTGCTGTAGCGCCTTGACCATTTCGGTAACGAACCCTTCCGAGTGCAGGTAAAGCACCTTGTAGTGTGGGGTCTGTTTGGCGATGAGGTTGCCAATGGCGTGAAGCAGATGGGTTTTTCCCAGTCCGGTGCCGCCATAGATAAACAGGGGATTGTAGGCGGTACCTGGTGATTCCCCGATCTGCATACCGGCGGCTCGCGCCAGCTGATTGGATTTTCCCTCTATATAATTTTCAAAGGTAAAGGAACGGTTGATGTTGATAAGTAAGTCTTCACTATCATGATTATTATTAGTCTTATCGTGTTTTACTACTGAAGCCCGAGTTGTTTCTGTGGCCGCTCCGGGTTTCCTTGAAGAGCCGATTTCCAGCCTTACCCTGGGTGTGTCATCACTGTCATATTCCAGCAAATAGGATTCGATATTGTGCAGGTAATGCTTTTTCACCCAGTCCAGTACGAAAGCATTGGGCGCAAACAGCTGCAAGGTTCCAGAGGGCTGGGTGTTGGGGATCTGCAGCGGCCGAATCCAGGTATTGAACTGTTGTGGGGGGAGCTCGCTTTCCAGGCGCGCCAAGCAATAATTCCAGTGTTCCACTTTACAACCATTGCCTCACAGGTAAATTGCCAGAGGGTGCGTCAATGTTTTTCTCCGCTCTGCTGTAGCTGTTCATAACTGATTTCCACCAGCAGAATAAGGCGGCATCAGGTAACTGCGTCGATGCTTTTTTCTGCTTGAAGGGTGAAGAGTCTACTCTCCTGCTGAAAAGTTATCCACAGGCAAAAGCGATTATTTGTGTTATGTCAATAAACGCCGGAATTGTTGATAAAGATTGACATTGCACTTCAAATAGACTAGATTTGCCCGTCTTTTTCGTGGCAGCAGTTTTGGCTTTCATTACTGCTGTGAATGCATCAGGATTTTGGTACAAACTCATGAAACGTACATTTCAACCCAGTAATCTCAAGCGTGCCCGCACCCACGGCTTTCGTGCGCGCATGGCAACCAAGGGCGGGCGCAAGGTGATCAATGCACGCCGTGCCAAAGGCCGCACACGTCTTACACCCTGAGTCAGAAGCCTATTTCGAAGCTGGGGTTTCCTCGCCATGTACGCTTGCTCTCGGCAGAGGACTACAAAAAGGTTTTTGCGCAGTCCGTTCGATCTACAGATCGGTATTTCACTGTGCTTGCGCAGCATGATGAGCACCGGAAGCAGGCTCGTCTGGGGCTGGCGGTAGCAAAAAAGCATGTTCGCCGGGCGGTAGATCGCAATCGAATCAAGCGCCTGTTGCGGGAAAGTTTCCGCCATCACCAGCAGCAACTCAAAGGGCTGGATCTGGTGGTACTGGTAAAACCGGGTATTCACAAGGCGGACAATGACGCGCTTTTCCAGTCGCTGGAAAGGCACTGGAAACGCCTGAGTAGTCAAAGAGCCTGTGATTAAGTCATGAACTTGCATCTTGCGCCCAGACTGGTTCTGTGGCTCCTGAAATTCCATCCAGACTGATTCCTTATACATATGGACAACATACGATTAATCCTCATTCTGGCGCTGGCCTATACGGGCTTTCTCCTGTGGCAGGCATGGCAGGAAGATTATGTCCACACAGCCCCCCAGGGGGTTCAAACTGCGCAGGAAGCAACCACCACTTCTCCAGGGGGTGTGGATCAATCTGTGCCGCAGGTGCCAGCTGTTACCAACATCGATGGTGCTGTCCCACAGGCAAGCAAACCAACGGAAGCGGGCAAGCCAGCGTTAAATGGCCAGCTGGTCACGGTGACTACCGATACCCTGAAGCTGAGCATCGATACCCGCGGCGGCACCATTGTCGAAACCCTGTTGCTTAAATATCCGGTATCCATCAAGCAACCAGATGTGAAATATCGCCTGATGAGCCGTTCGCCGGATGATTTCTTCATTTCCCAGAACGGTCTCCTCGGTGCGGCAGACCAGGAAGTGCCCACGCACGAATCTATCTTCACCAGCAGCCAGTCCAGCTATCAGCTAGAAGAAGGCCAGGAGCAGCTGGTTGTGGATCTGGTCTGGACCAACAGTGCAGGGGTGAAGGTTACCAAGCGCTACCGCTTTACCCAGGGCAGCCACAGGGTTGACCTGGAAAACATCGTAGAGAATGCCTCTCCCACATCCTGGCAGGTACGGGAGTATCGGCAGCTGCAGCGGGGCGAGCCTGTATCCAAGGGCAGTGTTTTCATGATGACCGCTTTCACCGGCGGCGTGGCCTGGGATCCGGAAGACAAGTATCAGAAATATGATTTTGGCGATCTGGCGGATGGAAAGCTGAACAAGGAAGTCACGGACGGCTGGATAGCCATGATCCAGCATTATTTCGTGGCTGCCATGGTTCCACCACGTAAAGAACCAAGGCACTTCTACAGCAAGGGCCTGGCCAATGGCCATTATGTCATCGGCGCATATACTCCTGCTGTAAATGTAGCGCCCGGATCCAGCCATACCTTTGGCGGCGTGATCTATATGGGCCCCAAAGACCAGGAAGATCTGGCGGCCATTGCCGAAGGACTGGATCTGGTGGTGGACTATGGCTGGCTCACCATCCTGGCCAAGCCCATGTATGAA
>JAJRUY010000017.1 GCA_024277555.1 Gammaproteobacteria bacterium
ATACGACAGCCGCCGCAGTTTTCTGCTGCAACAGCAGTTGCGGCAGGAGCGCTCGCGGCTGAATCTGCTAAACCGGCGCCTGGAAAAACAGGCGCTTACCGATGAGCTTACCGATCTTGCCAATCGCCGCAGTTTTTTTGAGCATTTCCATGCGGAATGGCGCAGGGCCAGGCGTGATCGTCAATCTCTCGCCCTGATAATGATCGATGTCGATCATTTCAAGGAATTCAATGACAGCTTCGGGCATCAGGCAGGGGATGAATGCCTGAAACAGGTAGCGGTCGTGTTCCGCAAACATGCGCGCCGGGCGGGGGATGTGCCGGCGCGTTTGGGGGGAGAGGAGTTCGTGCTGTTGCTGCCGGACACTTCCCCTCAGTCTGCCTGTGAGGCAGCGGAAGCTGTGAGAAAAGCTGTGGCAGAGATGGAAATTCACATCCCGCAACAGGGGTTGTTGGCGGGGCAGCACATCAGCATCAGCTGTGGAATTGCCGCAGTTGTTCCCGAACGGGAATCGAGCCCGGAAGGTTTGCTGGCCCAGGCGGACAAGGCGCTGTATCAAGCCAAGGAGCAGGGCAGGAACCGGGTCGTGTGTTGCGAATCCGGAGATGTGGCGGATGTTTATCCTGTCAAGATTGGTGGCGGTTGAGGCTCGCCCGGGGTGCATTCGCCTGTATTGAACCGCCCATATTTGGCATACTATGCTATTGACATCCACTTTCTGTTGCCATTCCCATGACTACTGATCTGATTCGCATCGCCACCCGGAAATCTCCCCTTGCCATGTGGCAGGCGGAACATGTTGCCGCTGCTCTCAAGGTAGCCCACCCGGGCATCCAGGTGGAGCTGCTGGGCATGAGTACCCAGGGCGACAAGATTCTGGACACGCCCCTGGCCAAGATCGGCGGCAAGGGTCTGTTTGTGAAAGAGCTGGAGCAGGGCATGCTCGAAGGCAGCGCCGATATCGCCGTGCATTCCATGAAGGATGTGCCGGTGGAATTGCCCGAGGGGCTGCATCTGCCGGTGATCATGGCGCGGGAAGACCCCCGCGATGCCTTTGTTTCCAGCCAATACGCCAGCCTGGATGAACTGCCGCAGGGAGCGCGGGTGGGCACATCCAGCCTGCGTCGGCAAAGTCAGCTGATGGCGCGGCGACCGGATCTGGAGCTGCTGCCCCTGCGCGGCAATGTGAATACCCGGTTGCGCAAACTCGATAATGGTGAATACGATGCCATCATTCTGGCGGCCGCGGGGCTGATACGCCTGGATTTTGCAGGGCGTATTCGTGCCTTCATTGAACCAGAGCAAAGTCTTCCCGCCATAGGTCAGGGGGCCGTGGGCATCGAATGCCGGGTGGGCGACGCCCGGGTGAACGATCTGATCGCACCGCTGCATGATGCGGATACCGCCAGCCGGGTGTGGGCGGAACGAGCCATGAACAACCGGCTGGAAGGCGGCTGTCAGGTGCCTATTGCCGGACATGCCATCCTCAATGGTGATGAGCTGTGGCTGCGCGGACTGGTGGGCAGCGTGGATGGCAAGACCATCATCCGTGACCAGATTCGCGGCCAGCGTGGAGATGCGGAAGCATTGGGCATCAGCCTGGCGGAGCGTTTGCTGGATGCCGGAGCCGCCCGCATTCTCAAGGAACTGTACCAGCAGGCATGAACTGCAACCTGCATGGCTTGGGCGTGTTGGTTACACGCCCTGCAAACCAGGCCGAAAAGCTGTGTGAGATGATCGAGGCGGCGCATGGGCGTCCGCTGCGTTTTCCGGCCATGGAGATCGTCCCCGCGGATGATCCACAAGCGGCCCGTAAAGCCTTTCTACGGCTTGGCCCGGCAACTCTGCTGCTGTTTGTCAGCGTGAATGCGGTGGCACATGCCTTTCCCCTGCTGCCGGATGAACTTCCCCTGGATTTGCAGATTGCCGCCATTGGCGCCGCCACGGCCGCGGCTCTTGAAGCGCATGGCCTGCCCGCCACCCTGATGCCCGAACAACGCTTTGATAGCGAAGGCCTGCTGGCATTGGACGCATTGCAAGACTTGCGGGGCAGGGAGGTGATTATTGTCCGCGGCAAGGGTGGCCGTGAGTTGTTGAAGCAGGAGCTGGAAAAACGTGGAGCCAGGGTTATCTATGCCGAAGTGTACGAGCGGCGGCTGCCCGTGCGCAGCGCCGGTAATCTGGTGCGCAACTGGAAGCAATTGGTAGGTGCGGTGACCATTACCAGTTCGGAAATGCTGGACAACCTGCTGCAGCTGCTGGGAGCAGAAGGGGAGGAGCTGTTGAGGGACACTCCTCTGGTGGTTCTCAGTGAACGCACCGCCGAGCATGCTTTCAGCCTTGGCTGTGGGAAAGTTTGGGTGACGGATATGGCTGGAGATCGTGGTATCCTCCAGGCTTTGTGCGAAATTGTGGAAGACCGGTAAATGAAACCCTTTCTGCGTTACCTGACCAGTGAACAGGCCACCAACCGCCTGGTGGTTATCGGCATCATCCTGGGCATTCTGTTCGGCATGTTCCTGCCGGAATGGGCGCTGGCGCAAAAAGCGCTGGGCAAGGCTTTCGTCGCTTTTCTCAAGATGCTGGTGGTGCCCCTGGTGTTTGCTTCCATCTATGTGGCCATTTCCGGGCTGGGAGGGCTGGAGCAGTTGCGCCGGATCGGCCTGAAAACCATCGGGATGTATGTGCTGACTACGGCGCTGGCGGTATTGCTGGCGATCATTGCCATGAATCTGTTTCCCATCGGGGATGTGGTTCCATCGGAAGGCCTGAGTTATGACCGGGCCAAGGATGTGGCGCCGTTTTCCCTCAGCGCCATGCTGCTCA
>JAJRUY010000305.1 GCA_024277555.1 Gammaproteobacteria bacterium
CTACGACGAAGCCGGCAAATATCAATGTCGGATCCATTTACCATCCTCTGCATCTGTCGGTGCACTGCCGGGAATCTGCGTTCACATCGATGCGCGGGAAGTGATGTCGGATTGATGATCGAGCGTTTGCAAAATACGGCAGCTGCTGCGGGCGGACTCCACCCATTCATCGGTTTGACGCAAGAGGCCGGGGAAAAGGATTTCGTCCGGATCGGCAGAAAAATCACCCAGAGCCTGCTCCAGCTCTGCAAAACCTGCTGCCAGGTGACTGTCTTCCGAGGTCAGGGCTTTGGCCAGGTCAGTGGACAGGGTTTCCGGCGTTCCATCCTCTCCCCCTGCGGCCAGCAGCAGAGCGCGTCCGGTGAGCTGCATCCGGTTGCGCAGGCACTCGCTTGCTTCCACATATTTCCGCTTGGCGAGAAATGCCTGGGCCAGGGTGGATTCATAGGCGGCGCTGAGGAGTAACTGGGCATCCGGGCTTGCCTGGCTTCCCGCACATTCGCCCATACCGACGGCGGTCACCCGGAACAGTGTGCTGTCGCCTTGGTCGCGTGAGAGAAAGGGAATTTCACTTTTGCTCACTGCGGTCAGGCTTTCCAGTAGGGTATGAAAGTAGTTCCCGCCCTTGCGTCTGCTCCAGGCAGGGAAGCTTTCGTCATCGTTGCGGTGATTCAGCCAGGCTTCCCGAACCTGCCGGATGGCGGCGGGTGTGCGCACAGCCGGGATGTCTGGGCCGGCAATGCCCAGCTCGTCGCCACCTCCCAGCCGCAAGGCATAGGATGGCACCATCTGGCCGTGGTGGCGCCGTGCCTTTCCAATCAGGCCGATATCCGAGACTTCTGCATTGGCGCAGCCATTGTGACAGCCGTTGACGCCCAGGCGCAGGCCGGGTGCCGTGCCAGCCAATGATCTGGCCATTCGTCTTGATGTGGTAATGCCAAGAGGGCAGGTCTCGATGCCGGGGCAGTTCACCACGTCGTCGCCACTTTCGGGAAGGCTCAGGCTCAGCGCTGCCAGTTTTTCCAGGCAGGTTTCGCGACGTGCTTCCGGCACCCCCAGCAAGACCAGATTCTGCGCCTGGGTAGCGCGCAGCCTGGCTGCATCTCCGTCGTCCAGGAGTTGTGCAAGTCCCTGGAGCTGCTGGGCGTTCAAGGCGCCGCCCAGCAGACTTACCGGCACGACCAGACTGCCGTCATGCCAGGCCATGGGAGTCGGTTGTTTCAGGCATGCTGGGTTCTGCCCTTCCCAGTCCGCGTTGGACTCCTGGTTGGCGCGCCATCTTCCGGTGGGGGCGTTGGATATGTCAAAGGCAGAGCGGGTACGCTTGAACTCGGTGCGGAATTTTTCACCAAAGTTTTCCGCCCCGAATCGGTCAACCAGAAATTTCAGGCGGGAGCGGGTTCTTCTGTCCCGGTCGGAATATTTGTCATGCAGCACCACCACAGCTTCAATTGCTGGCAGCAGGTCGAGTTCGTCGATAAATTGCTCCAGGACAATGGCCAGATGTGGCTTGGCGCCAAGTCCGCCGCCTGCCAGAACCTTGAAACCCGGGTGGCCATTGGCGTCTCGGGTGGGGATAAAGGCCAGATCATGGGTGTTGCACCGGGCGCAATCCCGGATGCAGCCGGAGAAGGCGATTTTGAGCTTTCTCGGCAGAGACTGGGTAAGAGGATGGTGGAGGAAATAGCGGGAAACTGCCGCAGCATAGGGTTCCACGTCCACCAGCTCGTGGGGGCAGGCGCCGGCCAGGGCGCAGGTGGTTACGTTGCGTATGGTGTTGCCGCCGGCTTCACGGGTGGCGACTCCATGCTGGGCCAGCAGGCGCAGCAGCGCCGGGGTGTCGTCCAGCGCGATGTGATAGAGCTGGATGTCCTGGCGGGTGGTGATGTGTGCATCGCCCATCTGTGTATAGGTTTGCACCGCCTCTGCCAACCCGCGCAGCTGGGTGGCATCCAGATTTCCACCGGGAAGTTTGGTGCGCAGCATATACCAGCCCTCCTGGCGTTGGGCGTAGATTCCCCTCAGCAGTCGTTCACCGACGAAACTGTGGGAGTCCAGACGCCCTTCCTGAAAGTCTGCCAGCAGGGTTTCGTAGTGATTGATATCCGAATGATCAATTAAGGGAGTAATTTGATTCATAGTGGTTGTCACTCTTATATATAATCCAGTTCCGGGAAGCGTTCAGCCAGGTCTAGCGCCACCTCGCCTGCGGATGCTTTGATCTCCAGGACTTCCCGCTTGAGGCGCAGGAAGGAGTCGTAGACACGCTCGTTGCCGTCCTTGTCCCGAACAATGAAGAAAGGCGCCCGGCTGGTCTGATGCCGGGCAGCCAGGCGCATCCCTTCACTGTCGGGGTTGCGCGGGTCTGCTGTCGCGATATGGTCGATATGCCGTAGCAGTCCATCGCGCTGCAAACGCTCGTACACTTCCCGGCACTTCCGGCACAGGCTGCCATCTGCCAGAACCTTTTTCACCATGGTGATGTGTGCAGTCATGCTACCTCCGCAGGCTTGGGACGGCTGGTTTCCGGGGTGGCTACATGCAGGCCGCAATCTTTCATGGCTTCTTCCTCCCACCACCAGCGACCTGCGCGCTCGTGCTGATTGGGTAGAGTTGTGCGGGTGCAGGGCTCGCAACCGATGCTGATATAGCCGCTGCGATGCAGCTCGTTGAAAGGCACATTATTGTCGCGGATGTACTCCCACACCTGGGCGGAAGACCAGTTGGCCAGGGGGTTGAACTTCACCAGAGTACGTTCCGGAGTGGAAAAGGCTGTGTCTTCCTGTACCACGGGCACCGAGGCGCGAACTGGTGTCTGATCGTGGCGCAATCCGGTAATCCAGGCATCCACAGATGCCAGCTTGCGGCGCAGAGGAGCTACCTTGCGGATCGCGCAGCACTCCTTGTGCCCATCTTGATAAAAGCTGAACAAGCCCTTGGTCTGCACCAGCTGTTCCAGTTCGCGGCTGTCGGGGCTGAGAATTTCAAGGGGAATGTCGTAATGATTCCGCACTTCTTCGAGAAAGCGGTAGGTTTGGGCATGCAGACGCCCGGTGTCCAGGGAAAACACCTGTATATCCTTGCGGATGCGCAGAGCCATGTCGACGAGAACAACATCCTCGGCGCCACTGAAGGAGATGGCGCTGTTGGGGAAATGTTCCAGTGCAACCCGGAGTATTTCGACAGGATCGCTTTGTTCCTCATGGATTGCCAGTTGCTCAATGTTCAGATTCGTGCTCATGGATGACCTCTGCCCGCAGGCGCTTTGAGTTGATATACCGGCGGCAAGCAAAGAAGAAATGCCGTGGTGCTGTGAGCAGACAGTAGCAAGAGATAGGTGATGACAAAAAATACTTTATAGGCATATAATTATTCTTATGGGTTATATCCACATGACGTGGGCGCCAGGGAAATGCCTTGTTGTCCTGCTTGCGCCTGCGCAAGGAGTGGAAGCCTGGTTGGCGCAAATCCGTACCATTCTTGTTGCTGTGGCGTCGCAGCGAAGGTTTTAACAAACGCAGTTCCATAAAGCATTGTGTTTTTTTCATTGGATTCAAAATGAAGCTCCAACAGCTCCGCTATATCCTGGAGGTTGAGCGCCGCGGCTTGAATGTGTCGGCTGCCGCCGAGGCCTTGTTCACCTCCCAACCGGGGGTGAGCCGCCAGATCCGTGAGCTGGAGGAGGAGCTGGGGGTCAGGATCTTCGAGCGTGC
>JAJRUY010000306.1 GCA_024277555.1 Gammaproteobacteria bacterium
AGGCCGGGCAGTGATCTATGACCCGGCTACCTACCATGGCGACCGGGAAGCAGAGATTGCCATGACCGAACTGTTTGGCGGTTTCGGCATGGACTTTTACGCCGCCTACAACAATGCCTGGCCCCTGGATTCCGGTTACGCCACCCGCAAGACCCTTTACAATCTTTATCACATCCTCAACCATGCCAATATGTTCGGGGGTGGCTATGTGGGACAGGCGCAGCGGATGATGGAGCAGTTGCTGGTGGAGCTGGGGTCATAGTGCGTGAAGTGCGTTTTTCTTTGGTCCGCATTCCTCACCGGGGTTCCCGAACCCCAGTGAGGAATGCGGGTTAGACAGTTATAGTGCGTTATCAATGACCCAAACCCCTATCAATGATCAAATTGCAAAAGAAAGCCTACGTCATATTCACCATATTGTTCGTTTTGCTGGCGACAGTTACTCTTTGGGGCGTTCTGGAGAATGGCACCATCTATGTGGTGCTACCGATTGCTTCGTTGGTGCTTTTCACCGTGCTGTTGACCGCATTTTGTCTGGCCAAAGACAGTTGGTTTGATGATGAACTCTTCACATGGAAGGAGTTGCGTGCTGCGGTTCTGGTGTTGCTTGCGGTCAACCTGGCCAGCTCGGCATTGCTGCTGATTGCAGCAGAAGCATTCCATATCGATAACACCCTTGGCGGCTTGAACATGTTGCGCATCTCTCTGCTGGTGGGCGCGCCGGTTGGGGTGATGTTCTGGATAAAACTGTCAAAGATTTTGGAAAAGAAAAATATCGTGATGTTGAAGGTATTCCTGATCTCATTTGCGCTGCTATCCGCGACCGGGGCATCTCAGATCAACCGGAAGCTGGGTGATGCCGGGACATCACAAGTGATGACAGATATCATCAGGAAAGAGAGAGGTGAAGTTGGGTTGACTTCATTTCTGAGCAAACGGGATCCCCCCCTGTTCGTCTTTGTTCACAACCACGACACGGAAGAACGCCTGGTGGTGCCTGAAGCCGTCTGGAGTACGACTTTCCAGAATGCAAACATGGAGCTATCTGTCAGGGAGGGCTATTTTGGTTATCCCTATGTTTCACACTTTGATGGCAGGGAGTTGAAGTGAGCAATTTCAACTAACCCGCATATTTCACCAGAACGCTCGGAATACAGGTGTTTATCTATATTATTCATTATCTTGCGTCGAATTGAGCCAGGTTACACTTTGTACCCGTCACGCTATCCAGTTTTTCTCGGGATCTTTCCGCCCAGATTGCCCGAACAGCCTGCAAGCCGATGAATGACATCGGCTTTTGGCCGTTCGAACAATCTGAACGAAAATCTCTCCGGGAAAAATCTGGATTCCGGTGAAACATGCGGGCTAACCCGCATTCCTCACCGGGGTTCGGGAATTCCGGTCAATCCGGCGTATGCCGAATGACACAAAAAAGCCCCCGGAATCGGGGGCTTTTTTGTGTTTGCTCTTGCGCCGGTATTTGCTTTTGTCCCGGACGACCTGGCTGCGGTATTGCCGTTGCATCACCAGGCTTTTGGCTCTGCCTTTTTTCATGGTGTTTTCTCCAGGGTGATGAATCTGTAATCCACGGGGTTGTTTGCGTCTGCTTGGCGTTCTTCCCGGCTGGTTTCACGCCATTGGGCAGGGTCGAGTTCGGGGAACCAGGCGTCTCCTTCGATATCCAGGTCTATTTCCGTCAAATAGATGCATTGTGCAAGAGACAATGCCTGAGCGTAAAGGTTCGCTCCGCCCACGATCATGATCTCGGGTACGTTGCCCGCCTGGCGGATTGCCGCTTCCAGGGAATGGGCGAGGCTGGCGCCTGGCGCCAGGTGATCCCGGTTGCGGCTGACTACGATATGCGGACGGCCAGGCAGCAGTCCTGGCAGGGATTCCCAGGTTTTGCGGCCCATGATCATGGGCTTGCCCATGGTGAGCCGTTTGAAATGCTGCAAATCTGCGGGCAGGTGCCAGGGCAGCTTGTTTTCCCTGCCAATAACCCGGTTGCGGGCCATGGCGGCGATGATGCTGATGCGGGGATGCTGATCCATGACCGTGCCTTCCGGGCTATACGGCTATAGGCGCAGGGATTCCTGCATGACATTGATAATCCATGATTTTGAAGTCTTCGTAGCAGAAGTCATCGAGCCGGGACACATCCGGATTGATTTCCATGTCCGGCAGGGAAAAGGGCTCTCTGGACAGCTGCAGATCCGCTTGCTCCAGATGATTGCTGTACAGGTGCGCATCCCCCAGGGTATGGATGAAGTCCCCCGGCCTGAGGCCGCAAACCTGGGCCACCATCAGGGTCAGCAGGGCATAGCTGGCGATGTTGAAGGGTACGCCCAGAAAGACATCGGCGCTGCGCTGGTACAGCTGGCAGGAGAGGCGCCCATCACGCACATAAAACTGGAAAAAGGCATGGCAGGGCGCCAGGGCCATGCGCCCCCGGGCGACATTTTCCTGGGGTGAGATGGTTTCATCCGGCAGATCTGCCGGGTTCCAGGCAGATACAATGATGCGCCTGGAGTCGGGGGTGGTTTTTATCTGCTCCACGATCTGGGCGATCTGGTCGATATGGCGTCCGTCCGGCGTGGGCCAGGATCGCCACTGATAGCCATAGATTGGCCCAAGACCACCACTTTTATCTGCCCATTCGTTCCAGATGCTGACACCATGCTGCTTCAGGTATTCGGTATTGGTATCGCCGCGCAAAAACCATAGCAATTCGTGGATTACGGATTTGAGATGAATCTTCTTGGTGGTGACCAGGGGAAAGCCCGCGCCAAGATCGAAACGCATCTGATGGCCAAAAACGGAATAGGTTCCGGTTCCGGTGCGATCTCCCTTGGGAGCGCCTTCCTCGCGCACTCGTCGCAGTAAATCCAGATATTGTTTCATGACTGTGAATGTTGTCTGTAGGCCAGGGCCAGTATGGTAACACCGACGACGATCATGGGAAGGGACAGGAGCTGTCCCATGGTGAGCCAGCCACCGGCCAGGTATCCAAGCTGTACATCGGGCATGCGCATGAATTCGATCAGGAAGCGGAAGCTGCCGTAGCCGACAAGAAATAGGGCGGATACGGCCATCAACGGGCGGGGCCTGGATGAGAACCACCACAGGATCATAAACAGCAACAGGCCTTCGCCAAAGGCTTCATAAAGCTGGTTGGGGTGCAGTGGTGGTGTCCATTCCGTTCCCGGTGGCAGCCCCAGCTTGTCACGGCAAAGACTGACAAATTCCGTGCATCGCAGTTGCATGGCCCAGGGCAGGTCGGTGGGCTTGCCCCAGAGCTCGCCGTTGATGAAATTGCCGATGCGGCCGGTGAAAAGGCCGATGGTGATGTAGGGGGCGATAAAATCCGTCAGCTCGAAAAAGCCCTTGCCGTGCTTGCGCCGGTACAGCCACATGGCGGCAAGTACGCCCAGAAATCCGCCATGAAAGGACATGCCGCCTTCCCAGACCCGCAGAATGCGCACCGGATCGACCAGCCAGTCGTTGAAGCCGTAAAACAGAATATACCCAAGCCGTCCTCCAACAACCACACCGACCGCACAGTAGAACAGCAGGTCGTCCACCTGCTGCGCGGTCCAGCCGCTGTCGTTGTGCCGGATGCGCCAGCGCGCCAGCGCCCAGCCGCCGAGCATGCCGACCAGGTACATGAGGCCGTACCAGTGGACTTTCAGCGGCACCAGGGACAGGGCGACGGGGTCGATATCAGGATAGATCATGAATCAGAATGAGGGCAGAACCCGCAGATAGAAGGTTTTCAGATAAGAGGTTTCTTCAATGGCGGGGTGTACTGGATGATCTGGTCCCTGCTGGCCGCGTTCAACCAGCTGCATACTGCGATCCCGATGGCGGGAAGCCTGTTGCAGGGTTTGCAACAGGTGTTGCTCGTCCATGTGATAGGAGCAGGATGAGCTGACCAGCAGGCCGTCCTTGTGCAACAGGCTGATTGCCGCTTCGTTGATGCGGCGATAGGCGAGACTGCCTTCTTTCAAATCTTTTTTGCGCTTGATGAAAGCAGGGGGGTCAACCAGTACGATATCGAATCGCTCACCGGCGTGCTTGAGTTCCTTGAGGGCGCTGAAGCCGTCCTGGCGTAAACTGTTTATCTTGTCGGATTGACCATTCAGCAGGGCGTTTCTTGCCACCAGATCCAGGGCGGCCGCTGAAGAATCCACGCAGGTGACGGAAGACGCCCCCGCTTTCGCAGCCCGCACCCCCCAGGCGCCGGCGTAGCTGAATAAATCCAGCACCCGCTTGCCTTCCACCCAGGGTAGCAGGCGCTGGCGGTTGCTGGCCTGGTCGTAGAACCAGCCAGTTTTCTGGCCTTCGAACAGGGAGGTTTCAAAATTGCAATCGCCCTCGCGCAGCTGCACCTGTTCCGGTATCTGTCCCGATGCGAGCTCCGTGTAGCGTTCCAGGCCTTCCTGTTCCCGCACGGCCATATCATTGCGCAGTAGAATGCCTGCCGGATGGATGACCTTGTTGAGTGCGCCAATAATGGCCTCTTTCTGCGTTTCCATGCCCGCGGTGGATATCTGTACCACCAGATAGTCGCCGTAGCGATCCACCACCAGCCCGGGAACGCCATCGGACTCGGCAAACAACAGCCGGTAGTAAGGCTGTTTGTAGATGCGCTGGCGCAGGCTCAGGGCCACCTTGATGCGATGCACCAGCAGGGATTGGTCGAGGAGGTGATCCTGCTGGCGGCTGATGATGCGGGCGCAGATCAGGGAGTTGGGGTTGACATAGGCCCAGGCCAGCCATTTATCCTCATGGTTCATTAGGGCGACCTGTTCGCCGGGCTGAAAGTCCTTCAGGGGCGAGCGCCCGGTGTCCACCTCGTTGCTGTACACCCACAGGTGTCCGGCGCGCAAGCGGCGTTCGTGGTTCTTCTTCAAAAAGAGCACTGGTATTTCCATGGGCGCTATTGTGCCCAAAAACCATGCCGAATGATATGAGGGCACCTTGAAAAATCGTCATTCCGGCGGAAGTCTGAATCCATAACTTGCTGATTTATATGGACCCCGGCTTTCGCCGGGGTGACGAAAAACGAATTATTCGAGGCTTCCTTAACCCATGTTTCGATTTTCCCGATCAAATCAGCTGAAAAACTGGCGTAAGTCATTGATTCTTATTTTTGATGAAAATTTAATATCTTTAAATACAATGACTTGTGTTTTTCATTCCTGAATGTAGTGCCATAATCATACTTTTTGCCTTGACTTCTGCCTGCACTTACGTCAGGGTATCCGCATGTTTATTCGCCGCACCCAGATCAAGCGCCGCCAGCAGGGCGAGCCCTACTTTACCTATCGGCTGGTGGAGACCGAGCGGGTGGACGGCAAGGTAAAACAACGCACCTTGCTCAACCTCGGTCGCCATTTTGATGTCCCAAAAGCACAGTGGGCCGACCTGACCCTGCGCATTGAACAACTGCTCAGTGCGCAGCCCGCATTGCTGTCCACCGAACTGCCCGAAGCACTGGAAAAACAGGCGCAACACATCCAGGCGCTGCTGGTGGCGCGGCAAGTCGTCGCTGACGATGCCCCGGAAGATCGTCTGGAATCGGTGGCGTTGGATTCCCTGGCGCTGGTGCGCCCCCGCCGGGTCGGCATCGAGCAGTTGGCCCTGCATGCCATGGAACAGGTGGGGTTGCCGGACAAGCTGGTGGAGCTGGGCTTCAATCGGCATCAGTTGGCCGCCGCCATGGGCAACATCGTCGGCCGCATGGCCTTGCCAGCCAGTGAGCGCGCCACACGGCGCTGGTTGCAACAGGACAGTGGTCTGGGTGAGTTGCTGGGCTATGACTATGAAGCCATGAAGCCGGATCGGCTGTACCAGGCCTCGGATCTGCTGTGGAAGCACAAGGCGACGCTGGAGCGCCATCTCTATGATCGGGAACGCGCGCTGTTTGGCTTTGATGAGACCATCACCCTGTTTGATTTGACCAACAGCTTCTTCGAGGGCGCAGTCAACGGCGTCGACAAGGCCCAACGCGGGCGCTCCAAGGAGAAACGTTCGGATTGTCCGTTGATCACCCTGGGGCTGGTTCTCGATGGCAGTGGCTTCCCCCGTCGCAGCCAGCTGTTCCCGGGTAATGTCAGTGAGCCGAAAACGCTGGAAGCAATGCTGGGGAACTTGCAATGTGGCCAGGGCGGCACCGTGGTGATGGATGCGGGGATTGCCACCGAAGCGAACATCGCGTGGCTCAAGGAACACGGCTATCGTTACCTGGTGGTCAGCCGCAAACGCCAGCGTGACTTTGATGATACCCAGGCGGTCACCGTCAAGGAAACGCCGGGGCAGAAGGTGCGTGTCGAACGGGTGGTAACCGAGCGTGGCGAGGTGGAGCTGCATTGCCACTCCGAGACCCGCGAGAAGAAAGAGCAGGTCATGCAGGAGCGTTTTGCCGAGCGCTTCGAGACCGCCCTGCAAAGCCTGCATGATGGCCTGGCGAAAAAGGGTACCACCAAGCGCTACGACAAGGTGCTCGAACGCATCGGACGGCTCAAGGAGAAATATACACGCGCCGCCGGGCACTACGACATCAGCGTGAGCACCGATGAAAACAGCCACAACGCCACCGCCATCCACTGGCAACGCAACGAAAAGGCCGGCAGCCAGGCGACCCATCCCGGGGTGTACTGTCTGCGCACCAATCTCGATGACTGGGACGAAGCCAGCTTGTGGCGCACCTACACCATGCTGACCGATCTGGAATCGGTGTTCCGCAGCCTGAAGAGTGAACTGGGCTTACGCCCCAACTACCATCACAAGGCAAAGCGTATCGAGGGGCATATCTTCATTACCCTGCTGGCCTACCACCTGGTGCATGTGCTGCGCACCGCGCTCAAGGCACAAGGCAGCCACGACAGCTGGCAGACCCTGCGCCGAAAGATGGAAAACCAGCAGCGGATCACCGTGAGCCTGCGCCGTGCAGACGGCAGGACCCTACACATTCGTAAAGCGACCCGCGCCGAGCCCCATCAAAAAGCCATCTACGATGCCCTGGGGCTTGCGGCCCAACCCGGGCAGGTTCAAAAAACCCTCATCTGATCCTGTCCCACAGGAAAAACCAAATCTGTAGTGCCATAGGAAGGCGCAATAACACCTTATCCATCTGTTTCTAAAGCTATTTTTTTCAGTGGAATCGAAACATGGG
>JAJRUY010000307.1 GCA_024277555.1 Gammaproteobacteria bacterium
GCCGCCCCTGCCGGATGGGAGCAGAGTGCTGACATAACAGTTCAGCAAATGCTGTCCCAGCCCGAAAAAATACCTGCATGGCTGAAACAAGGGCGCATCAAGGCCAGCCAGATTCCCGACCCGCACTGGAAACAAGACCGCTGCCTGGCTTGCCACTCCAAAAAGCCAGCAGGAAAACAGCTGCACTTGCGAAACCGGGACACCAACCGTTTATGCAACACCTGCCATAGCGGGGAATTCGACCACAGCTACATCCACCCCAGCGAAGCCCGGGTAAAAGATGCCGGGATGCGCAAGCGCATGCCCAAAGACTTCAAGGACAAGTTAAGGGCGGGGAAACTGTCTTGCGCCACCTGCCACGACATCACTGCACAGTGCCTGTCGAACCGGCGCCGGGAAAAGCGGCAAAACCCCCTCTTTTTCCGCCAGGGGCCCTACAAGGATCGCACCGCACTTTGCTACCAGTGCCACGACCAAACCAAATACCGCCGTTTGAACGCACATGATCAGGTTACCGATCAGGGGAAGATAAAGGAATATACCTGCCTGCTCTGCCACGACAAGGTAAAAAACCTCAAAAACGCCGACAGCATCGAAGAAGCCGGGTTTCATGTAAAAGACAACCTGGTGTGGATTTGCGCCTCATGCCACCAGGTGCTGCCTCATCCCAGCGCCGGATTTTCCTTTACCCGGCAGGCAAAAGAACCCAACCATCTTACTGTGCCGCCTGCGTCGATCCGCGAGCAGATGTTGCGCAGCGAAGCAACACAGAACATAGTGTTGCCCCTGGACCCCAATACCGGAAAAATCTTTTGCGCCACCTGCCACAATCCCCATGAGAAAGGGGTAATAAAAAACAAGGCTGCGGCAAAAGGAGCGGATGAAAAAAAACGACTGCGGACAGAAAACATTTGCTCCAATTGCCACGATATCTGAGGCTTTCGAGTATGCGCACCGGAACTCGTTGTGCTGCAAAGCTGATGTGGTGTGCCAAAACCCGCAACAAAGCTTGTTTCCAATTTACTATCTTGCTATTCTTGGCACAAACATTCGCAGCTCGCAGTAGCAACCGGCCACATTTCCAATAATTACAACTGGCCGCAGTAATACCTGAATAATAATAATTTGGCCTTAAACTGGCCGTGTTCCTAATAATAATAATCTGGTCGTAGCAATCGACTTTAGTGACGAATGCGTTCGTCGGGGGAGTTAAGATGCAGAACCGCTTGAAATACTGGCTTTTATTCGCCGTGGTGTCGGCCTTGGCGCTGACTGGCCTGTCGACAGCGCAAGCCGCTTTCGAAGACGATGAAGCCTGCCTCATGTGCCACAAATACCCGCGCATGGGCAGGGTCACCGAGGACGGTGTTTTCCGCTCCTACAGCGTTCCGCCGGAAATGTTTTCCAACACCGTACACCGGAATGTTCCCTGCCGTGACTGCCACAACTACATCAAGGAACTTCCCCACCGCCCGGTAGAAACAGGCGTCACCTGCGACCAGGAATGCCACACCAAGAAAAACCCGGCCACGGGCAAGCCCTTCAGTCACAAGCCGGTCTATGACTTGTTTCAGAACAGCGTTCATGCCCGGGGGAAAATTGCCGAGGGACTAGATGCCAACAAGCCCTACTGCATAAGCTGTCACACCAACCCCTTGTACAACCCCGACCAGACAGAGCCACCGAAGAAGGTGGTGGATCGTTGCGAGCTGTGCCATGAAAAACTGGACTTTGTTACCCAATGGTACTCCCACACCAGCAGACGGGTTCTAGAGGTCAAGCGCTCAGGCGAGGAAATTGTTGCCCTTTGCAGCCGCTGCCACAGCAACGAGAAAATGCTTGAGCGCCATGCTGCGGCGGCGGAAGAGGCGGGCGAACCCCTGGGCAAGAAATTTCTCATCGCCGCAAAATCCTACGAAGAGAGCTTTCACGGCAAGGTGACGAAATACGGGTTTGAAGGAGCGGCAACCTGTCTCGACTGTCATGCAGACCAGGAAAACTACTACCGGGGCGTCCATGGCATTCTCTCTTCACGGGATCCAGCATCACCCACTCACAAGAACAATCGAGTTGAGGCTTGCCGCCAGTGCCACGAGTACGCAGACGAGAAATTCCTGGCCGTCGATCCGCACCCGTCTTTCGACGCGAAATACAACCCAGTATTGCACAAAGCCGAGGCAATTTACGGCGTGGTCGGAAACGGCGTGGTGATCGCCCTGATCGGTCTTTCCCTGTTTGAAACCTTTGGCCGCCGGCGTGACGGCGTTGGCTGGCGCATACGCTGGGGCTCAACCTGGTGGCGCAGAAGCAAACGCAAGCGCAAGCGCATCATCCCAAAGTAGGACTCCACCACCCATGGAGTTCTGGAGTGAGACAATAATAGAGGCCGCCCAAGCGGGCCGTAAAATAGAGATACAATATGAAGTTATCAAAAGAGGCAGAAAAGCTGCTGCAGAAATGCATGCAACAAAACCGCACATCGGATCAGGATCGAAAAGAGGTCGAAGAT
This sequence comes from Gammaproteobacteria bacterium, assembly GCA_024277555.1. GTDB lineage: Bacteria > Pseudomonadota > Gammaproteobacteria > Chromatiales > Chromatiaceae > Thiolapillus. Next base: position 2,510 of record JAJRUY010000307.1, read on the forward strand.
CTCATTGAAATGATGCCCCAGGATCGGGTGCTGTTGTACAAAAATGTAATTTCCAACCCCATTGGAGACCTGCCCCGCTATTCCATTCATATCCGCATCCAGCATTTGCTGACCTTTTCCACCTTTCTGCTGCTGGCGTTCACCGGCTTGCCGGTGCATTTTTCCGATGCCTTCTGGGCGCAGCCTTTCAACAGCATGCTGGGGGGAATCGAGGTTACCCGCACCATCCACCGAACACTTGCTGCGGTGATGATCTTCACCATGATCTATCACATCGCCACCCTGGCCGCAGGCACCATCATCCAGCTCGCCAGAGGCCGCTTCGACATGCGGCGGACGGTTATCCCCATGTACAAGGATCTGCAGGACATGAAGGAAGATGTCATGTATTTCGCCGGCACCAGGAAACAGCGGCCGGAAATGGACAAGTTCATGTACAAGCAGAAGATCCACTATTTTGCCGCAGCGTTCGGTAACTCCGTCATGGTGTTGTCCGGCTCTGCGTTCCTGTTCCCGGACATCTGGGCAAGCATACTCCCATCAGGCTGGGCCTACTATTTTCAGGACATCATGCGCCTTGCGCATCCGCATGAAGCCCTGCTCGCCCTGGTGGTAATCGCTTTCTGGCACTGGTACAACGTGCATCTGGCTCCGGGGCGCTTCCCCATGCAGTGGACCTATCTCACCGGAAAGATCACCCGGGAACACCAGATCGAGGAACACTTTCTTGAGTACCTGCGCAACCTGGTAGAGCAACCGGCAGAAAGAGCTTATCTGCGCACACTGTTGCAAAAATACGATTTGCGCGGGCAGGGGCAGCTACCGGAGGGGGCACCTGCTTCGGCATCTGCGGACAGGCAATGAGCCATGCTCAAACCATTGAACAGAAAACAGAAATGGATTGCCTATGGCTCACTGGCGTTCATAGGGATATGGACCTTGTGGTTGCTGTTTATGATCGGGGTTTATCTGCTCGATCCCGGAAACTAGCCCGCATGTTTCACCGGAATCCAGATTTTTCCCGGAGAGATTTTCGTTCAGATTGTTCGAACGGACAAAAGCCGATGTTATTCATCGGCTTGCAGGCCGTTCGGACAATCTGGGCGGAAACATCCCGGGAAAAACTGGATAGCGTGACGGGTACAAAGTGCAACCTGCATTCCGAGCGTTCTGGTGAAATATGCAGGCTAGAAAAACAATGACCCGAGCCGTTGCTCAAGTGGCAATGCAGCAGAGCTTTCTGCCTGCACGATGGATGCCCACCAATGTGGAACAAATACCGGCCGGTCTACAGAGGCGACTTTAAATGCAAGAGACAATGTTTAGCAATACGGTCATCATAACAGCTGCAGCGGTACTGCTTTTTGTCATTATTCTCGTCCTGATCGTTATCGTCATCGATCACAAGGCAAGAATCCCCGGAGAGCTGCGGAAGGATCTGTTCCACATCACCGGACGCCGTGACAGCCACCCCATATGGTCGTATCTGGTGGGTGCATTCCTGCTCACGATTATCGGCGCAATTGGCTTCCAGCTCACCGCATCCATACTCGGCAAGACCTTGCTGGCCAAGACCGAGAAGCCTTCCGGAATACTGGAGGAACTGGCAGAAAGGCGCGGCACGGAACAAGCGCGCCATTTTCACAACTCCGCCACCTCCATGGCGCTGGAGGGAGACAAGAGCGTCTGCTTCCATTGTCACGGTGATTTCCCCCATTTTCAACAACCCATGATCCGCACCCTGCTCAACATGCACACCCAGTTCCTCGGCTGCATGACCTGCCATGCAAACCCGGAGAAGGTGGATGAAAAAGCAATGACCCTGAGATGGCTGAACTTCTCGGGGATCGAGGTAACAGGCCCGCCCTTCGGCACCGATTTTGACGGCGACTCGGGCTTCCTGGTTCCGACAGACGACCTCTACTCGAAAATCGTTGCCTATGTCCAGGAAAGCGGCACAGAACAATTGCTTGAAATCAGCGAAAAAGACCCCACCGCCATCGAATTTGTCCAGATACAGGAACAGCTTACCGGCCAGGATCGGGATCTGGTCAAAAAAAGCTTCCACCGCATCGTTGCAACCAAGGGGCGCTTCTGCACCAAATGCCACACCGAGGAAGACAA
>JAJRUY010000308.1 GCA_024277555.1 Gammaproteobacteria bacterium
CCGCCAAGGGAGGCGCTGTATTTGCCCCCTTTTTCGGTGTGCCGGCGCTGACCATGACCCTGGTGAACCGATTTGCCCGCAAGACCGGAGCGCCGGTCTATTTTGTTGCCTTTGTACGCACGGGAGTAAAACCTGAATACAAGGCGATTGGCTTGCAGGCAGGGGATGCCATTGCCAGTGGGGATGCAGAAGTGGCTGCCACAGAGCTGAATGCAGGGGTGGAAAAGCTGGCGAGACAGTATCCAGCGCAATATCAATGGACCTATCGCCGTTTTCGGGCACAGCCTGATGGTGTGAATCCATACAAAAAAAACTGACCGTCTTCCCTGTGAAAAGAGCTGGTGGTCAGCTTTTGCCAGGGCTTGCACGGATGGCTCTTACTTTGCCATTTGTCATTCCGGCGTATGCCGGAATCCAGACAGCCGGGAACAATCGACCGCCCTGGATCCCGGCCTCGGCTCTGGCATCCTGCTTCGCTCTCGACAACTGCTCCTGCGTTGTTCTACCTTCGCCCATCCTTGGGCTCGTACCTCCTCCATCCTTGGAGTCGTGCGCCGGGATGACGATTTATCCTGGCAAGTGCCATTTTGGCCTTATGCAACTTCTCCCAGATGCTGTGCCTTGGCCTGCCGGGCTTTTTCCGCCTCTTCCGCAGAATAGGCCTTGCCTGACCACAGCATGTCGTAGGCGATTTCCTCATTGCCGTTTTCGCACAGCTCCAGCAGCTTTTTGAACAACGGCTGGAAGGTTTCGCTGCGGTGGGATTGCTCGTGATTCTCGAAGCTGTCCCAGAAAGTCACGATCAATGCCTCACGCCCCTTCAGCGGGCTTTCCACTGCCTGGCCGATGGTGCTGCCTTCGTTGGAAATGTTGCCACTGTTCAATGTAACCATGCCGCCGATAAAGCCGGTATCCGAGTGATAGGTTTTTACGTTTTCACACAGATAGGCAACCCGTTCCTGCAGGTCGTCGATGCTGAATTCTGGTTTTAGGATCACGCGGTTCACGGTAACGATGCCGTCATGGGGGAAGTTCTCGATAAGTGCAGACATTTTCTCTCTCCTGTTGTAATCGGTAATTTTTGTTTATGTGTAAATTTGATGCCGGGATAGAATATAAGTTCATTATTAAATGCTGATATAACCAGGGAGAAATGTCCGGTTATTGTCGGGTTCATGGTGATTGATTCAAGGGACTGCTTAGGGATGCCTCTGCGCTGTCAAGATACAATATGCCGCCGGAGATGGTGGCCTGCCAGTCGAAACGGCGGGGAAGTGAGCGGGAAAATGTTATTACCAGCGCTTCATCCAGGCACAGGATATTTCCCTGGAAATCCGGCAGCTGGTTTCCATGCTGTCTTTTCCAGCGCGCCAGCAGCCCGTCATGGGTAACCACGGAAACTTTCGGGGTGTGTCTGGCTGCCTTGCGCAGACGGTCAAGGGCGGGGGTTCCCAGGTCAATCCAGTGCAGGATATGGTTGTCGTCATCCCGGATAGACAGATCCGGTGCGTCCCCCTGACTTACACCTCCCTTGCGGAATTCCAGGCCGGGTTCGTACAGCAGCGCATAGGCCAGCAGGCGCAGCACCAGGCGCTCCGGTTTTTCAGAAGGATGTTGGGGGGTGGAAAACGTCAGGGTTTCGTAGCGCTGCCGGTCGGTGTCGGCAAGCTGGATGTGGCCATGGTAGAGCTGGCTTCCCTGGGCCATTACTTGATCCAGTCGATGAGGTGGTGATCCAGCCGGTCTGCCTCGTCTTCGCAGATGGTGCGGCCCGCAATGCCATTGCCGGAGCGGAATACCGTTTCCGGGTCGCCGGATACCAGGGGATGCCAGTCCGGCAGTGTCTTGCCTTCCGCCAAGAGCCGGTAGGCGCAGGTGCCGGGGAGCCAATAGGGGTCTTCCAGTTCCTTGAGGGTTATGGTGACGCAGTCCGGCACCCTGGCAGAGCGGTTGGCGTAATCGCCGCAGCGGCTGGTAGGAATGTCCAGCAGGCGGCAATGTACATTGGTGAAATAAATTTCCCTGGTGTCTTCATCTTCCAGGCGATGCAGGCAGCATTTTGCGCAGCCGTCGCACAGGGCTTCCCATTCCTCATCAGACATCTCGGCCAGGGATTTGTCCCTCCAGAATTCGTTACTTAGGTCGGTCATGGCGGCTATTTTACCTGTATCCTACCCATAATCTACCTATTGTTATGCACAAGTCGGATCAGTTGAGGATATTTTCGCCTGGTTAGATAAAAACCCAAAGGCTGGTTATTATGTGTTGATCATAACGCATTGTTAATAATGTAGATAATTGGAATTGAGTGAAAGTTGGTCAATTTAAGGCGTTGTTAATGTTGGCGGTAACTTGCCTCGGTTTTTTCATCTTTTCCACAAAGTTATCCACAGGGTAAGTGGATAACCACAAAGACACAAGACATATTCCAGATGCCCCTGTGGAGTGCTGTGCAGCACCCGGATAAGGTAGAATGCCGCATCATCCATGATCCCCCATCCGGAGAACAGCACTGGCTTCTCTGTTCAAATCCCTGACCACCGTCGGTGGCAACACCATGATTTCCCGCGTACTGGGTTTTGTCAGGGATCTGGTGCTGGCGCGGGTGTTCGGTGCGGATGCAGCCACGGATGCTTTTTTCGTGGCTTTCAAGATCCCCAATTTTCTGCGCCGTTTGTTTGGCGAGGGAGCCTTCGCCACGGCTTTCGTCCCTGTGCTTATGGAGTACAAGGAAAAACGCTCTCACGCGGAGCTTAAGGGGCTGGTCGATCATGTGGCCGGCACCCTGGGGCTGGTGTTGCTGGTGGTGTCTTTTCTGGGGGTGCTGGGGGCTCCGCTGATCGTATCCCTGTTTGCCTTTGGCTGGGTGCTGGATGGTGCTTCGGAGAAACTGGATCTGGCGGCGCAGATGCTCAGGCTTACCTTTCCGTATCTGCTGTTTATTTCTCTCACCGCCTTTGCCGGGGGGGTGCTGAATGCGCACAATCGCTTTGCTGTCCCGGCATTCACACCAGTGTTGCTGAATCTGTGCCTTATCGCTGCCGCCTTGTGGCTGGCGCCACAGATGCAGCAGCCGGTGGTGGCGCTGGCCTGGGGAGTGCTGATTGCAGGGGTGTTGCAGTTTGCTTTCCAGCTTCCTTTTCTTTACAGGTTGAAGCTGTTACCGGCCTTCAAGCCCGCGCCCAGGCATGAAGGGGTGGGGCGGATCATGAAACTCATGCTGCCGGCTCTGTTTGCCGTGTCTGTGGTGCAGATCAATTTGCTGCTGGATACGGTGCTGGCTTCCTTTTTGCAAACCGGCAGCATTTCCTGGCTGTATTATTCCGACCGTCTCATGGAATTCCCCCTGGGTGTGCTGGGGGTGGCGCTGGCTACGGTGATCCTGCCGAGCCTTTCCAGGCGTCATGCAGCGGCGGACGCCAGGGCATTCAGCCACACGCTGGATTGGGGGCTGCGCACCACGCTGTTGCTGGGAGCGCCCGCCGCAGTGGGGCTGATGGTGCTGGCCGGGCCTATGATCGCCACCTTGTTTCTTTCCGATCGCTTTGATATGCGGGATGTGAATATGGCCAGCTTGAGTCTCATGGCTTATTCCTTTGGACTGCTGGCATTCATCCTGATCAAGGTGCTGGCGCCTGGTTACTATGCCCGCCAGGACACCAAAACCCCGGTAAAGATCGGTCTGGTCGCCTTGGTGGCGAACATGGTGTTCAACCTGATCCTGATCTTTCCCCTGCAGCATGCCGGACTGGCGCTCGCGACCAGCCTGTCTGCTTTCGTCAATGCTGCGCTGTTGTTCAGGGGGTTGCGCAAAAGTGGCGTTTACCATCCAGGGAAGGAGTGGCCCTGGCTGTGGGTAAAGATCATGCTCGCATCTGCGGGAATGGCGGGGATCATTCTGTGGGGCATGCCTGAATTGGGTGAGTGGGCCGGGGTTGGCGTGGGGACGCGCGCCATTTGGTTAGGGTTGTGGATTGGCGTTGGTGCGTTGGTGTACTTTCTGCTTCTGCTTTTGTTTGGTATTCGCCTGCAACATTTTCGAAATGCGGGGCGAGCATAAATGGTGGAATCGTTGTAGACTACTTGGTTCGGGAGCCATTGGGTAAAGCGGTGCTGGATATGTTACTGGTGGGTTTGTTTCGGTTTTGTGTGTTGGGTAATGTGGTGTTGCTGGGCGGTTGGAATGTCGCTGCAGCGTCGGGGTCGGATCCGGAAGCAGAAGATCAAAATGTTCTGCTGATGAAAAACGGCGCAGTAGTATTGTCGCATACCGGGCAGTATGACAAGGATTTTCCTGTCAACACCATGTTTGACGGCGATTTGCGCTATTACTGGGCCAGCTCTCCCTCTGGTTCTGCGGGCAAGCGTCCCCAAAGCTTTGTGATTGAGCTGCAGCAGCGGTACAACCTGAATAAATTAGTTGTGGATAACCGGGAGATGGATGAGGATCAGTTCCCGGGTATTTCTGCGCGGGAGGTGCGCTTTTCCGCTTCTACAGAATCGCCCCAATCCGGTTGGGAGCCTGTAGCCACCATTGAAGCACAGCAGTTTGTCCGCAATGAGGTGTTTCTTTCCAGGCCAGTGGAGGCGAGGTGGCTGAAAGTAGAGGTCTTGTCCAACCATGGGTTTGGGCTTACGGAAATCAATGAACTGGAAGCCTACGGGAAGCCGGTAGGTCAGGGTGCCGTGTTTATGAATCCCAATGGCGTCTATCAAACTAATTACGGCCTCCTCAAATTGGAGATCGATGGGGATAGAGTGACAGGCTGTTATGAAATGGACAAGGGATATGTTCATGGCACTACCAATGGGCGGGTGTTCGATGTGGAATGGATCGAGCACAAGGGCGAGGAAAGGGGTACGGCACTATTGGTGTTGTCATCCAGCGGCTTTTTGAATGGCTTGTGGTATCAAGAAGGGGTTATGAATGGACCCTGGTTCGGCACCAAGCTGAGTGATCAGGGCAGCATTAGCTGTGATCCCGAGACTGCCGCCATGGGTGTGGGATTTAGCGCCGATACATTGGTCAATCATCGTCAGTAACATGCAGCTTGTTCGTGGCCAGCATAATTTGCGTGCCAGGCACCAAGGCTGCGCTGCCACCATCGGCAATTTCGATGGGGTGCATCTTGGCCACCAGGTGGTTTTCAACGCTTTGCGGGACAAGGCGCAGCAACTGGCTGTACCCTCGACAGTTATCCTTTTTGAACCGCAGCCCATGGAGTTTTTTCAGCCGCAAAACGCGCCGCCACGCCTGACCCGCTTGCGCGAAAAACTCATTCATATTCGCCGTTGCGGGATTGACCGGGTGGTATTGCTGGAGTTCAACCAGCGGCTGGCATCTCTTGCAGCAGAACGCTTCGTGCAGCAGGTACTGGTAGATAGCCTGGGCATCCGCCACTTGTATGTGGGAGATGATTTTCGCTTCGGGCGGGGGCGCGAAGGGGATTTCTCCTTGTTGCAGCGGATCGGGCGAGAGCAGGGTTTCAGTGTGCAGGGCATGGATACGGTTTGTCACGAGGACTGCCGTATCAGCAGTACCCGCATCCGCGAAGCACTGGCGGCTGGCGATTTCTCAACTGCAGAACTTTGTCTGGGGCGCCCCTACCAGATTTGTGGCCGGGTAGGACATGGTGAGCAGCGGGGAAGGATGATTGGTTTTCCCACCCTGAATGTGAATCTGCATCGGTGCTCCAGTCCAGTGCGGGGAGTATTCGCCGTGCTGGTTCAGGGGCTGGATGACAGGGATTTGCCGGGGGTGGCCAATGTGGGAATCCGGCCCACAGTCGGTGGAGGAGACCGGCCCTTGCTGGAGGTTCACCTGTTCGATTTTGATCGTCAGGTTTACGGCAGCCAGGTTGGCATAACCTTTCTGGGCAAAATTCGGGATGAGAAAAAGTTTTCTTCTATTGAGGAGCTGCAGCAGCAGATACTGCTGGATGCTGCTCAAGCACGCAATATATTACAAACCCAAAATACAGGATCTACAAGTCCGTGAGCAAATACAAGGACACACTCAATCTTCCCCAAACCGATTTCCCCATGCGCGGCAACCTGGCCCAACGTGAGCCGCAGATGCTCAAGCAATGGGAGGAGCAGCATCTCTACCGAAAAATTCGGGAAACCTGTGCCGGGCGGCAGAAATCCATACTGCATGACGGCCCTCCCTATGCCAATGGCGAGATCCATATCGGCCATGCGGTAAACAAGATACTCAAGGACATCATCAACAAGAGCGCAACTCTGGATGGCTACGATGCGCCCTATGTGCCTGGCTGGGACTGCCACGGTCTGCCGATTGAATTGCAGGTGGAGAAAAAGATCGGCAAGCCTGGGCGCAAGGTGAGCGCAGCGGACTTCCGCAAAGCCTGCCGCGCCTATGCGCAAAAGCAGGTGGATGGCCAGCGTGAGGACTTCAAACGCCTGGGAATTCTGGGAGATTGGGGCGATCCCTATCTGACCATGAACTATACCCAGGAGGCTGACATTATCCGCTCCCTGGGACGTATCGTTGCGGCGGGCCATGTGCACAAGGGTTCCAAGCCGGTGAACTGGTGTACCGACTGTGGTTCGGCGCTGGCGGAAGCGGAAGTCGACTATATGGACAAGACCTCCTTCGCCATCGACGTGGCGTTTGATGTGCTGGATGATGAAGCCCTGATGGCGCGCTGCCATTCCGTGCCGGGGGATCATGGCCATGGTAACTTGTCAGTTGTGATCTGGACCACTACCCCCTGGACACTGCCCGCCAACCAGGCCGTGGCGCTGAATTCCGAGCTGGACTATGCCGTAGTACAGACAGAGCATCAGCGTTTTCTGATTGCAGAAGCATTGATGAAAGATGCCCTGGCGCGCTGGGGCATGGATGACTACCGGGTAATTGCCTATGGGCGTGGTAAGGCATTCGAGGGGCTGCTGCTCAAGCACCCTTTCTATGATCGGGAAGTGCCCGTTATTTTGGGCGAGCATGTCACCTTGGAAGCAGGTACAGGCGCCGTCCATACTGCTCCCGGGCACGGTCTGGAAGACTATGTGGTGGGGCAGAAATATCATCTGAAGGTAGACAACCCGGTACTGGGGAATGGCTGCTTCAAGGAAGGCACTCCCTTGTTTGCCGGTGAGCATGTGTTTGCTGTCAATGAAAAGGTTATCGATACTCTCAAGATGCGTGGCACCCTGCTGCGTGAGGAAAGGCTGGTACATAGCTATCCCCATTGCTGGCGCCACAAG
>JAJRUY010000309.1 GCA_024277555.1 Gammaproteobacteria bacterium
AAGCAGACTTGATGCCCGCCACTTCACCGGGAGAGACTTCCATCAGCTCGGTCTTGAAATCATGAGCCTCGCCCCAGCGCAGGTACATGCGCAACAACATTTCCGCCCAGTCCTGGGCCTCGGTGCCGCCGGAACCGGCCTGGATCTCCAGGAAGGCATTGCTGGCATCCATCTCACCAGAGAACATGCGCCGGAACTCCAGTTCCTCAACGCGTTTCTCATAGGCCTCCACTTCGACGGCAATGCTGGCGACAGAATCCTCGTCACCTTCCTCGACAGACATTTCCAACAGGTCTCCGGCATCCTCCAGAGCCGATGAGATTTCGTCGATATTCTCCACCACTGCTTCCAGCTCGGCGCGTTCACGGCCCAGCGCCTGGGCGCGACCCGGATCGTTCCAGACTTCAGAATCCTCCAGCTCAGCCAGAACTTCTGTTAAGCGTTCTTTCTTCTCAGGGTAGTCAAAGATACCCCCTGAGGGATTCCAGGCGTCCCTTCAGATCGGCAATTTTATTGGTAATTGGATTGATATCCTGCATCATGGTTCCTCGAATTCAGGAAACCCGATAGTGTACTCAGTTTGAACATTTACCGAAAGACTGAATTTAGGGCGTCCAGATCAGCCCCCTTGCCCGCATGTTTCACCAGAATCCGGATTTTTCCCGGTGAGATTTTCGTTACGATTGTTCGAACGGACAAAAATCGATGTTATTCATCAGCTTGCAAGCCGTTAGGACAACCTGGGCGAAAAGATCCCGGGAAAACCGGATCGCATTATGGGCATCTCGAAAAATTCATTTTTTGTCACACTGGTATTCCGAGGGTTCTGCTGAAATATGCGGGCTTGCGTCATTCCGTGTAACGCCCAACCCAGGCGGAAACCAGCATGGTCAGAACAACGCTTGCGGCAAAAGCATACAGGCCAAACTCCACCTGCGCCTGAGCCAGGGCGCCGAGCTTGACCGTAACCACCAACAAGGCGACCACGAATACATCCAGCATGGACCATTTACTGTAGGTTGCCAGCCACTGTAGATGACGCCGATGGCGGTCGCTGTTGCTGTCTTCCAGGTTCCAGACGAGGAACAGCAGCAACAATTTGACAACCGGGAATACCACACTGAAACCAAGCAGCAGAATCGCCAGACCCTTTTCCTGTCCCTGCCAGAGCTGGCTGATGGCAGACAGCAAGCTGACCGTATTGCCAAAAATATAAAATTTTTCTACTGTCAGCAGCGGTAGTTTCAAACCCAATGCCAGCAGCGCAATGGCAAGCACCAGCAGCAAATTCACCAACACTCCTGTCAAGGGGTGCCGGGAGGCGTAACTGTTGCTGAATCCTAATGCAGCCACTCGGGTGTTTCCCAGACAAACGGATTCTTCCCCAGTTCCGGTTGGCAGATGCAGTAGTCTGCAACAGCGATCAGGCCATCGGCAGAATACACCAGGGGCAGGCGCGGGCGCAGCCAGGGGGGGATACCCAGATCCTGGCACAGGCGTTTGAAACTGCGGGTACGTTGTGTTTGGCCGGGGCGACATACGAGGCCTTGTGTACGGAACATCACTTCCACGCCATCTGCCAACCAATGCACTTTTTCCGCTACTACCAGTTGCCCCAATCCCTGAGGGAGATGAAGCGGCCTGGTGCAATCCCAATGCAGGCGCAAACCTTCAACTGGCGCTGGCGGCAAGGGCGGCATCAGATAGAGGGTATTCCGGTAACGCCGTATCTCACCGCCATCCCAGCACAGCAGGGGGCTGCCTGTCTGCTGCGCTTCCACAACCTCAGTGAGAATGCGCTCGATTATCTGATGCCCAGGCACCGGCAAACCCTGTTGGCGAATCCAGTACCGCAAAAGATTTTTTTTTCTATATGGTGAAAGTGTTTCCAGTCCTGAAATCGGCAGCTGCCAGGAGCTGCCACCATCTTGCACCAGAGCAAGATCCGCCATTCCCGCCTCTTTCATCAAATGCGCTGCTTCCGCACAATGACGCGCCGAACGACTGGTGGTTTTAACCAGCCCGGGCCACTGATTTTTCAGCAGGGGGATGACCTTGTGGCGCAGGTAGTTTCTGCGAATGCCCAAATGCTCGTTACTGGGGTCCTCCAGCCACTGCAAACATTGCTGCTGTACCCAGTGCTGCAGTTCTTCCCGGCTGAATTCCAGCAACGGGCGCGCCAGCCAACCTGCTTGCCATTGCCGTATCAGGGGCATGGATGCCAAGCCGGATACCCCTGCCCCACGCAGCAGTTGCAGCAACAGAGTTTCTACCTGATCATCACCATGATGTGCAGTAAGCAGCATATCCCGGGCATTCATGTGTGCGGCAATGGCTGCATAGCGGGCATCCCTGGACTGGGCTTCCAGGCTTTCTCCCGATGCAGGTCTGAGATTCAGCTGCAGACTGGTCAAGGGAATATCCAACCCGGCGCAGGTATCCTGGCAAAAACGCTCCCATTCAAGCGCCTTGTCCTGCAGGCCGTGATTGATGTGAATAGCCTGGATGGGTGCAGGCAGTTGCGCCCGAATTTGTGACAGGGCATGGAGCAATGTCGTGGAATCCATCCCGCCACTGAACGCCACCCAGTAGTGTTGCGGGGTG
>JAJRUY010000310.1 GCA_024277555.1 Gammaproteobacteria bacterium
GAACGCATGGCGGCAGAACCGGGCAGCAAGACCTACGGCCGCCTGAGTGTGATGTTGCAGGCATACTGCCAGGTACAAATGCTGTTTCCCATCGGGCCGGGAGCATTTCAACCCGCGCCCAAGGTGGAATCAGCCTTCGTGCGCCTGATCCCCTATGAAAAACCACAGTTCAACATAGACAACCCCGAGCTGTTCTCGAAAGTCGTCACCCAGGCCTTCTCCCAACGGCGCAAGACCCTGCGCAACACGCTAAAAAGCCTGGTAGCAACAGAAATCATTGAAAGTTGTGGCATAGACCCTTCCACCAGAGCAGAACAGTTGTCAGTGGAAGATTTTGCCTGTCTCGCCAACACCCTTGCCTGAATCCGGACATCAGGTTGAAATCACCATTTTCGGCCGCATGTATTTTCATCCAAGGAAGCTTTTGAACAACAATCACTATGACAGATGAAAGCCAGTTGCTTGCCCGCGCAGACGAAGTGCTGCCCAATATCATCCACCTGCTGCCCATCGCTGCCCGGCCCTTCTTCCCTGGTCAGGGCGTGCCTCTGCTCATGGATGCAAAGTACTGGGCGCCAACCCTCAAGGCTATTCGTGAATCAAATTCCGACCTCATCGGTCTGGTGCTGACGGCGGATGACGAAGCGGAAAAAACCACCACCAAGGCCATGTACAGCGTCGGCACCGTGGGGCGGATTCACAAGATACATGAGGTGGACGGGCAACTGCAGGTGCTGGTGGAGTGTCTGCAGCGCTTTAGAATCAACAAGCACCTCAGCACCGAGCCGCCTTATGCTGCCCGGGTGGACTACCTGCGCGAGCCTTCCGGCAAGTTGACCAAGGAGATCAAGGCCTATGCCCTGGCCATCGTCAATACTATCAAGGATCTGCTGCCCCTGAACCCGCTGTTGCAGGAAGAGCTGCGCTTTTTCCTGGATCGCTTCGGCCCTGAGAATCCATCCCTGCTGGCGGATTTCGCCACCGGCCTGACTTCAGCCAGCAAACAGGAACAACAGGAAGTGCTGGAAACCGTGGAGCTGTTGCCACGCATGGAAAAGGTGCTGGCGCAGCTGAGCAAAGAGCTGGATCTGGCGCGCTCCCAGCAGAAAATCCGCGATACCGTGGAAGAGCACATGGACAAGCAGCAGCGGGAGTTCTTTTTGCGCGAGCAGCTCAAGGTGATTCAGCAGGAGTTGGGCATTTCCAAGGACGACCGCACTGCAGGCATCGACAAATACCAAGAGCGCATCAGCCAACTGATCCTCAGCGAGGAAGCCAAAGAATGCGTGGAAGAGGAGCTGGACAAGCTGTCCATACTGGAAACCAGCTCTTCCGAATACAATGTCACACGCAATTATCTGGACTGGATCACCCAGCTTCCCTGGGGCATCGAATCTGACGACAACCTGGATCTGTCCCATGCCCGCAAGGTGCTGGATCGGGATCATTTTGGCCTGGACGACGTCAAGGAACGCATTCTGGAATTTCTCGCCCTGGGCATTCAGCGCGGGGAAATAAAAGGCTCCATGATCCTGCTGGTTGGCCCTCCCGGTGTAGGCAAGACTTCCATCGGAAAATCTGTGGCCCAGGCCATGAACCGCAAGTTCTATCGCTTCTCTGTGGGTGGAGTACGCGATGAGGCCGAAATCAAGGGCCATCGCCGCACCTATGTCGGCGCCATGCCCGGCAAGTTCATTCAGGCTCTGAAGCTGGCAGGCACCCAGAATCCGGTAATCATGCTGGATGAAATCGACAAGATCGGCGCCAGCTTTCAGGGCGATCCGGCCTCTGCGCTGCTGGAAGTGCTGGATCCGGAGCAAAATTCCGAGTTTCTCGATCACTACCTGGACTTGCGTTTCGATCTTTCCAAAACCATGTTCATCTGCACCGCCAACCAGCTTGATACCATTCCCGCACCCCTGCTGGATCGCATGGAGGTCATCCAGCTATCCGGCTATATTGCCGAGGACAAGCTGCAGATCGCGCGGCGCTTTCTACTGCCCAAGCAGATCAAGAGTGCAGGGCTGAAGCGCGGCCAGGTGAAAATCCCCGCCAAGGTGATACGGCAGATCATCCAGGATTACGCCCGGGATGCAGGGGTACGGCGCCTGGACAAACAGCTGGCGAAAATCGTGCGCAAGGCCGTGGTAAAGATGCTCGAAGGCACAAAACCACCCATCGAGATCACTCCCGATAACCTCAAGGATTATCTCGGTCCGGCCGTCTTCAGCGACGAGCGCAAGCTGTCAGGCCCCGGCGTGGTAACCGGCCTGGCCTGGACATCCATGGGCGGGGCCACCCTGAGCATAGAGGCGGTGCACACGCACAGCTTCACCCGGGGCTTCAAACTCACCGGCCAACTTGGCGATGTGATGAAGGAATCAGCAGAGATCGCGTATGGCTTTGTTGTCAGCCATGCGGAGCAGTTCGGCATCGACCCCGAATTCTTCGAGAAATCCTTCATTCATCTGCATGTGCCGGCAGGCGCCACCCCCAAGGATGGCCCTTCCGCCGGCGTCACCATGGCCTCTGCATTGCTGTCGCTGGCGCTGGGTAAATCCGTGCGCAACATCGCCATGAGCGGCGAACTGACCCTCACCGGCGAGGTGTTTCCCGTCGGTGGGATTCGTGAAAAAGTCATCGCCGCACGCCGCGCAGGCATCCGCGAATTGATTCTGCCCGCAGACAGCCAGGGCGACTGGGAGGAAATCCCCACCCATATCCGCAAAGGCATCAAGGTGCATTTCGCTACGACTTACAATGATGTACTCCCTCACCTGTTTGCGAAGCGTTGAACAAAATGGGCTATGATGGCCTGTATTCACCAGAACCTGCCATAATGTAAAACAGGTTGTCACTACTGAATGTGGAGCAATAATGGATAGAAGAATCAGTCCACGGGTGGAATGGCATGGGCCGGTACACTACCGGAAAGAGGATGAGAAAGAGTACCGCACAGGCTTTCTCACCAATATCAGCACCACTGGCGCCATGCTGTGGCTGCCGGAACAACTGCAGATCGATGACGCATTGCATGTGGTGATGAAGTCAGAATATGACCCCGCCCCGGTGCATATGCACATGCAGGTCAAACGCTGCGTGAAAGAAGAGCGTCATGGCTATTACGGCTATGGCTGTACACTGGAGATTCACGAGTCCTGGGAGCACTTGGCCTGATTTCAGCTAACCCGCATAAAAAAACCCCGCTATAGTGCGGGGTTATAGCCAGCATTTCTCACCGGATCGGACGACATTTCAGGAAAATGACCGATGATTCATACTGTTACCAATAATCAAATGGCAATCCGCATTTTGCCAGATCGACCGGAACTCCCGAACCCTGGTAAGAAATGCGGGCCAGGTTTGAACAGATCAGCTAATCAATGTAAGCCCTGCACATATTGGGAAACCGCTTCGATTTCCTCATCCGTCATCTTGGAGGCAACACCAGCCATCATCCCGTTCAGATCATTGCTACGGGCTCC
>JAJRUY010000311.1 GCA_024277555.1 Gammaproteobacteria bacterium
GAGTACCAAACCCGCTTCAAGGCCACTGAGCTCCCACCCCTCTCCCACAATGCTTTCTGCGGACAAATACAGGTCATCCACAGCTTGCACCACAGGCAACCAGCACATCATCAGGCAAGCACACAACCAGCCCTGCAGGCGGGTTATGTTTCTATCTGTATCTGATACCATTGAGCCGCATTTCATAAGACAACAAAAGGGCACCTCGAAAAATCGTCATTCCGGCGGAAGCCGGAATCCATAACTTGCTGATTTATATGGATCCCGGCTTTAGCCGGGGTGACGAAAAACGAATTATTCGAGGTTCCCAGAAGCAATATCCGGTTTTTTACTCTACCATGCCACTCAGTACCCGGAAGGAGAAAACCATGGCATTACCATTACGCATCAAAAGCCGCTGGAGCAAGGATGGTGATCGTTCGCTGGACGAAATCGCCGGCGCACTGGCTTTTATCAGCTGGCGGCTGGCCCAGGGCAAAGCCATCAATTTGCATGGGGAAGACTTTGTTTATGAAGATGACAGGCAGCGCATGGCTGTCATTGCTGAATATCTGATTTTTCAACTGCAGATTATCGACCGCCTGGCCAAACAGGATCTCAAATTGAACGATGAAGACCGGCAGCAACTGATCATCACCACGGCAAGCAAGCAGGCAGATATCATTCAAGACAACAGCATGGATTTGTTTGGTGCCGGAGATTATGTTCAGCCTTTTTTGAAACTGATTAACCGGCGGGCCGCAGAATATGCGGGCTACCGTTACACGGAAGACGGTCCTTCCTACCCCTTCCTGCGACATCTGGGTTACGAAATTCAGCAAATCATGGGGGAATCCCAGGAAAATCGCTGGGTGATCGATCAGGTCATGGACAGGGACGGCCCGGAAATCGACCGCAAGATCGCCCCGGCAATGCGGGATCTGTTTGAATAGTAGCTACCAGAAAGCGCAGACAAAATAAAGGCGGGTTTCCCCGCCTTTATTTTGTCTGGCTGGACAGTCCGTCAGTTTTTAACCCACTTATCCAGGTTATCCAGGTTCTTCTCCCCGCCATCGGCATAACCTGCTTCGTAGGCTTCGTTCAGCCGCTGTTCCTCACGCTCAGGATGATGCAGAAACCCCGCCTGCCAGCCCAGGATATACTCATCATCGACACCCATGCTTTCCATCTTTGTTACGGCATCGTAGTAAAACTGGTTCATATCCGGTCTCCGAAATTTTTTGCGTTAAGTTTAGTACTTTAATACAGCCCTGGATCAGCTCATTCTGTCATGCCTCGCCAGCTGCAACAAGAATCTTGTTCAAGTAACATTCACTATGCCCCCCCAAGGCCGGGAACATGGCAATAAATACCGGCATTAGAATACTCTGTTTTTCTTATGCCTGGCAAGCTACTCAGACATATTCAGGCATAAATTCAGTCTATGAGACAAACCGGCAACAAAGCCAATGAAATTTCAGTAGTTTGGGCCTTGGGCAATCACCAGGATGATCCGGGCAGTAATCACCTCCCCCAAGGGTTGATTATTAACCCGCCCATTCGAAGGTACTGGTATATTTATTTAACCTGAAAGAGCAGTTTCCGGAACTTGAACCCTCCTGTCCTGTCTTGTGGTTACCGTGACGAGGAATAGAACAGCCCCATGGGGGCAACACATGCAACTCAACTGATGATCACTTCCAGCCTGCCCCACCGCTGCCTGACGCTTGTCCTTGGCCTTTGCCTGAGCCTGTCTCCATTGCAGGCCTGGAGCATAAGCGGTGACGAGCTGCCCGACATAGGCGCTGCATCCGGCAATATGTTCACCCCAGCCCAGGAAAAACAGCTGGGAAAAACCTTTATGCGCTACATCCGGGCTTCCCAGCCGGTCATCACCAACCCGCTGCTGGATGACTACATCAACAAACTGGGAACCGCCCTGGTAGAGCACAGCCAGGGGCAAGGATCGAAATTCACTTTCTTTCTGGTAGACAGCCCTCAAGTCAATGCCTATGCCGGGCCGGGCGGTTACATCGGCATCTATACCGGGCTGGTACTCACCACCGAATCTGAAAGCGAACTGGCTGCGGTGCTGGCGCACGAAATCACCCATGTAACCCAGAAGCACTTGCAGCGCGCCTGGTACGCCGCCAGCAACATGAGCCTGATCCAGGGAGCGGCCCTGATCGCCGCCATCATCCTCGGCGCGGCCGCGGGCGGTGACGCTGCGGTAGCTGCAACCATGGGCGCCCAGGCTGCCATACAGCAGCAGCAAATCAATTTTACCCGTCACAATGAACAAGAAGCAGATCGCCTGGGCATCGATATCCTCCATGAGGCTGATTATGATCCCCGCGCCATGCCCAGCTTTTTTACCCGCATGGGCAGGGCCAATCGCAGCTATGGCAGAGAGCTGCCTGAGTTTCTGCGCACGCACCCGGTAACCAATTCCCGTATTGCCGACTCCCTGGGACGCGCCGAAAAATTCCCTTATCGGCAACGGCCTGACAGCCATCGCTATTTGCTGCTAAGAGCAGCTTTGAAAGAACAGACTTTCGACCAACCTGATCAAGCAGTCGCCTATTTTCAGGCCATACTGAAGGAGGGGCGCTACCGCAACCAGGCAGCAGCCCGGTATGGACTTGGCCTGGCGCTATTCCATAACAACCAGTACGAAGAAGCGTCTGCAGAATTGCGCAAGCTGATGCAGGAACACCCCGACACGCTGGAATTCACCATTACTGCTTCACAAGCCGATATGGATGCTGGCAGAAAACAATTGGCCATAGAGCGTCTGGAGCAAAGCTCACACAAGTTTCCGTTGAGCTATCCCCTGCAGGTGACATTGGCGGAATTTTACCTGCAGGCTGGAAGAGCGCAGGATGCCTACAAGAAGCTCAAACAACTGGCCTCCCTGCAGCCGGAAAACACCCGCACCTTCAAACTGCTGGCGAAAGCAGCGGCAGCCCTCGGCAACCAGGCAGAGAGCCATGAGCATATGGCCACACATTATTATTTGATGGGCGCCCTGGAACCCGCCCTTTTGCAGCTGAAAATAGCTCTACGCATTCCGGGACTGGATTTCTACCAGACAGCCAGACTGGAATCGCAGTTGAAAAAAATACAATCTGAAGCAGACGAACTGAAGAAGGAACGCAAAAAATAACCTGCTGTATGCCTGCATTTTGCACACCAATGCCCTGACAGGGCAAAAAACAGGGGGAAATTATACTGCCTGGATCAAGTCAAACCACATTTTCACTATGGCAACAAAAAATAATATGGTAAGTTCCGCTACGGATACGATGAAAACAACAGGAGAGTTATTCAAATGCCAAAGAAGACTACCAAAAAGATACTTCCCCGGAAAGCGCCAAAAAAGTTGAGCGCTATTGCCAAGAAGCAAACCAAAAGTGAAATCCTGACTGCCATTGCAGGAGACACGGGGCTGACCAAAAAAGAAGTTGCCTCCGTATTCTCCTCCCTGGGCGACCTCATCACCAGGCATATCAAAAAACGCGGCTCCGGCGAGTTCGCCATTCCCGATACCGGCGTGAAAATCCGCCGTGTGAAAAAACCTGCCCGCAAGGCGCGCATGGGACGCAACCCTGCCACTGGCGAATCCATGAAAATTCCATCCAAGCCAGCCAGCACTACCGTAAAGGTAAGCGCACTCAAGGCGCTCAAGGATGCGGTGTCAAAGTAATCCACAACCCTGGTTACGCACCCATACAATCGAAGGCCAGCATCATTGTCAATGACGCTGGCCTTTTTCATTACGGATACCATAAATAAAATCCATACCCAATAGCATGACGGGTACAAAGTGTAACCTGGCCAAATTCAACACAAGGGAACCTCGAATAATTCGTTTTTCGTCACCCAGGCGAAAGCCGGGATCCATATAAATCAGCAAGTTATGGATTCCGGCTTTCGCCGGAGTGACGATTTTTCGAGGTGCCCACAAGATAATGAATAATATAGATAAACACCGGCATCCCGAGCGTTCTGGTGAAATATGCGGGCTAACGTATCTGGCGCAATGTCAATACTCCATCACGCTGTATCATTTCCAGCTTTTTCAGGAAGCTCATGCCCAGCAATACCTGATTGTCAGGCTTGAGCCTGGGAAGAATGGTAGCACTAACATTGTCCATTTCAATCACGCCCAGGCTTACACGGTTCAGCACCGTCTGCCATACCGCCACAACGCCATTGGCAGTATGACTGAAAGCGCCTCCGCGTTTTTCCAGGCCAAGCTTGTTTGCCAATGCCTCCGAGACCGCAACATCCGTCGCACCCGTATCCACCAGGAACACCACGGGATAGCCATTGATCGTGCCGCTGGCAACATAGTGCCCCTGGGCATTCCGCTCCAGCACCACTTCCCGCATTCCCTGGGATGAAATGCTTCCCCCGGGAGATGAGTTCGGGTTTTTACGTTTTTCCAGCACCTGGCCAAAGAAAAGCGTCAGCAACAGCAGCAACAGGATCCAGGCGCCAAAGATCATGCCTTTTCCCAAACCCTGCCCTGGGGGAGATGTCATCTGCTCACCATTTTTCCTTCACCAATAAGGGGCATCTATGAGCCGGATGAGATCTGGCGATAAGCTCGGGCAAGCGACTGTTGATTGTATGCCCTTGGCATATACATGGCCTGGCGAAACTGGCGGCGATAATGAATCACTGCACTTTGTCCGTTGGCCATTACATCAAACACCTTCCAGCCCTCAGGCGCCTTGTAAAAACGGAAGTCCAGGCGAACAGGATAGCCTTGCGGCCCGATGATTGCCGTAGTTACAACACCAGTGCGACCATCAGCATGCAAGTGCTGGGAGATGACATTTATGTTTTGGTTATTGTAGCTGTCCAGTTTTCGCACCATGGTGGAAAGAAACTGCTGCTTGATGCGCTCGGCCATGCGCAACCGCTGGTCGGAACTCATATGACGGTACATGTTCCCTGCTGCGGATTTGGCCATATAGGAAAAATCAAAATATGGCGCAATCTCGACATCCATATATTGCCCCAGGGAACGCGGATTCAGATCTGCACGGCGCAAAAGCTCAAGCAGGCGCCCCATGCCTTCCTCGAGCAACGCCGCCGGGCTGTCCTTGATGATCTCTGGCATAACCGTCCTGGGCATGGGTAGAACATAGCCATAGGCATGCGCAGGCACACCGGATTGCGCCTGTGCAATCCCCATGCTCACTATCGCCAATATGGTAACAGCCGTTTTTTTCATTGATTCTTCCTCCGCTGCTGTAAATCCTGCTTCTTCAGTATGCAAAATACGCTGGTCTTTCAGAAAGGCTAGCCCACATTTCTCACCGGGGTTCGGGAATTCCGGTCAATCCGGCAAAGCAGTTTGTTTGATCGTCCGAAAAGCATAGCCGTAGCTTTGGATTGAGGAGGATCGGGCAAAATGCGCAGCCGGATTGGGCAC
>JAJRUY010000312.1 GCA_024277555.1 Gammaproteobacteria bacterium
CAAGTTAAAAGTGGGATTAAAGGGCCGGATTCAACCAGCCTCTTTAGCGTCGCGAATTGCTGCTACCGTGCGAACCAGCTTGCTCGGAATTTCATTGAGCGTAGCCGCCAGTTTCTGAACAGGCGCCAACATGGTGCCCATCAACATACTGACTGCCTGGTCATAAGTAGGCATCTTCGCCAGAACACTGATTTCTGATGGTTCCAACAGCTTCCCGTTAATGGAAACCATTTTCACAACCAGTTCATCATGATCCTTGGCGAAATCATTAATCACACGTGCGGCAGCGCCCGGATCCTCCTGGGAGAAAGCCAGCAGCAGGGGGCCGACAAAGCCATCCTGCATGCAGGCAAAATCCGTGTCTTCCACAGCTCGCTTGGCCAGCGTGTTCTTGACTACGCGAAGATAAACACCTGAACCACGCGCTTGTTTGCGCAGTTGGGTAAGATCTTCTACTGTCAGACCACGATATTCAGCGGCGATAGCGGAATAAGCACTACTCGCTACGTCAGCAACTTCGGCGACGATGGCTTTCTTTTGTTAAAGATTAAGTGCCAAAATCGTCACCTCCCGACAACGATGAGGAACGGTTTCCCGTTCTCGTTTACACCAGGAATAACAAAGTTATTCCACCATTTTCCGGTGCCCGTGATCAGGAATAGCCCTGATTTCGGAGCCCCGTCTGCGCAGGAGAATTAAGCCTCTGGGGAAGCTCCAATTGAATCTTGCAGCGGACGCTTTGCGGTCTAATTTTTCTGCTGCCGGGTTGAAAATCTTGGCAATAATCCAGCTATTACCTGCGACTTCAGCCTTGCAGCGAAAAAATTTATCCTCGCAATTCGCCTCGCCCGGATCCAATCAGAGCCTCCCTGGACACCTGCGGTCTTTGACGGCAGGCGATTTTCGCAATCGCTGCCCCAAAGCCTTTTGTGCGGCAGGAATCATCCCATCGCAACATTCTTTATCTGAATCAGAGACTCAGTGAACCTTGATCCAATACAACCCCCGGCCCCATGGTCGAGGAGACGGTGATTTTTTTCATGTACACGCCCTTGGCGGAGCTGGGCTTGGCCTTTTTCAGATCTGCCAGCAATGCCTCCAGGTTTTCCTTCAGCGCGGCGGGGTCAAAATCCACCTTGCCTATGGAAGCATGGATAATGCCGTTCTTGTCCGCGCGGTAGCGCACCTGACCACCCTTGGCATTTTTTACCGCCTGGGCTACATCCGGTGTCACTGTGCCAACCTTGGGGTTGGGCATCAGACCACGGGGACCAAGAATCTGCCCCAGCTGACCAACGACTCGCATGGCGTCCGGACTGGCGATAACCACGTCAAAATCCATATTGCCCGCCTTGACCTGCTCCGCCAGGTCATCCATACCCACGATATCCGCGCCTGCCTCCTTGGCTGCATCAGCATTTGACCCCTGGGTAAACACTGCCACACGAACAGTCTTGCCGGTGCCGTTTGGCAACACGGTAGCGCCACGCACGGCCTGATCAGATTTGCGTGGATCCACGCCCAGATTGACTGCAACATCTACGGACTCGGAAAACTTGACGCTGGATACTTCCTTGAGCAGCGCGAAAGCCTGTTCGGCATCGTACTGCTTTGATCTATCCAGCCTTTCGGCAATTGCCTTTATGCGTTTACTTAGCCTGGCCATTTACACGCCCTCCGTATCAAGGCCCATGCTACGGGCAGTACCGGCAATGGTGCGCACTGCAGCATCCATGTTTGCTGCCGTCAGATCCGGCTCTTTGGCTCTGGCTATTTCTTCCAGCTGTTCACGGCTGACCTTGCCGACCTTTTCCGTATTGGGACGACCACTGCCGGATTTGATGCCGGCAGCCTTTTTCAGCAGGATGGACGCCGGTGGCGTCTTCATCACGAAAGTGAAAGAGCGATCGGAATAGACGGTGATCACCACCGGAACCGGCAGGCCTTTCTCCTGGCCCTGGGTCTGGGCATTGAATGCCTTGCAAAACTCCATGATGTTTACACCATGCTGGCCCAAAGCAGGACCGACAGGGGGACTGGGATTGGCTTCCTGTGCAGGAACCTGAAGCTTGATATAGGCTTCGATTTTCTTGGCCATGATTTACCTCTTCTCTTGGGTGCAAACGTCCGGGACTTTCACCCGGACTCCCCGATAAAATAACGCGCCCACGGGGCGTGCCCTGGCCGGCAAGCCGGCAACCGTAAAATTTAACCTTTTTCCACCTGGCCGAACTCCAGTTCGACAGGTGTGGAGCGCCCAAAGATGGAAACAGAAACCTTGAGCCGGCTCTTGTCATAATCCACTTCTTCCACCACTCCATTGAAATCATTGAACGGCCCGTCAACCACACGCACCACTTCACCCGGCTCGAACAACACCTTGGGACGCGGCTTTTCCGCTCCTTCCTGAACCCGCTGCAATATTGCATCGGCTTCTTTCTGGGTGATCGGCGCTGGCTTGTCTTCGGTTCCGCCGATAAAGCCCAGAACCTGCGGCGTATCCTTCACCAGGTGCCAGGTTTCATCAGTTAGCTCCATGTTCACCAGCACATAACCGGGAAAGAACTTGCGCTCGCTGCGGCGCTGCTGCCCGCCACGCATTTCCACGACTTCTTCCGTGGGCACCAGGATGTCACCGAAGTAGTCCTGCATTCCCATGCGCCCGATGCGCTCTTCCAGCGAGGCCTTTACCTTGCCCTCATATCCGGAAAATGCATGCACTACATACCAGCGTTTCGCCACGTCAGCCTCCCTGCCCTGTAAACATTCGCACCAGCACGAACAGGATTGAATCCACTCCCCAAAGAAAGAGCGCAGTCAACAACACCGCCACAAAGATCACCAGTGTGGTTTGCAGTGTTTCCTGACGCGAGGGCCAGACCACTTTACGCACTTCGGTCTGGGCGGAAGAGGTGAAGGCTTTCATGCGCCTTCCCTGTTCAGTCCACAGCGCAACGGTAACTGCCATCGCGATAATCGCCAGCAACCCGAGCAGGCGCACCCACAGAGGCTGCGCCTCAAACAGGTAAAATCCAACGATGCCGGCTACCAGCATGGCTACGGACAACAGCAGCTTCACTGTATCCATAGCGGAACCTTGTGTTTCAGTTTTCGTGTTCATCCTGCCTACTTCAGTGCTCCAGCCCTGTGGCATCGCCAGCAAAACCAAAGCCCTGTGAAATGGCAGGCCAGGAGGGACTTGAACCCCCAACCTGCGGTTTTGGAGACCGCTGCTCTACCAATTGAGCTACTGGCCTAAAAAAATCCAACCTTCTTCTGACTTGAAAAGGCAGCGGGTGTGACCGGCCAATGCGGCCACACCCTGCTACCTGGATACTGTCAGACTCTGCTTTACTCAATAACCTTGGAAACAACACCGGCGCCAACAGTACGGCCACCTTCACGAATGGCGAAGCGCAAGCCTTCTTCCATCGCAATCGGTGCAATCAGCTTCACCGTCATCTTTACGTTATCGCCCGGCATTACCATGTCCACGCCTTCCGGCAGTTCGCAGG
>JAJRUY010000313.1 GCA_024277555.1 Gammaproteobacteria bacterium
ACTACTTTTTTCTTGGCAACCTTCTTCTTGGCTGCTTTCTTCAGCACTTTTTTCTTTGCTGTTTTTTTGGAAATAGCCGCCTTCTTCTTTGCGGTTTTTTTCTTTGATATCTTCTTTGCCATGAGATCCCCCATTACAGTTCAATACACGAGAGGCGCGAAACTTTACACCTGCTATGGCGAGTATAAACAACTCATCAATAAATGCCAGCATTTACCGCCACTTAACTCTGCTAATTAGACGGCGGTCAAAAACAGGCTCTCTTCTCTTTCACTTTCCTGGCTTCATTTGTCCTGCATGACTTCTGCTCATTGTCATTTGCAGGAGATAAAAACACTGGTATTTACAACAGGAGTGTCAGGTGCCGACTTTCCTTTTGAAAAACATTTTAGCGCATGTATAGCGCGCTTTCCGTAACTATGACATCCATTGCCACATCCCAGGGCTGTGCAGATATATGCCTGATCTTTTGCAGTTCATATCCATAGCCAACCAGCAAAGGACCATTCCAGTGCCGCCTGTTCCTGCGCCATGCGAAGCTGCGGTCATAATAACCTCCACCCATACCCAGACGCTTTCCTGTGCTGTCGAACGCCACCAGCGGTACTACAACCAGATCCAGCGCCCAAGGCTTTATCAAAGTGGAGGGATGCCATTGTGGTTCGAGTATGTTGTAGCTGTTGGCCCGCAAAGGATCACCAGGCTGCCAGGTCGCAAACCACAGGCGCCTGTATCCAACAGGATGCAATACGGGAAGGTAGCATTGCTTGCCCATGGCACAGGCCTGTTGCAGCACCGGCAGGGGGTCGAGCTCGCCATCAGCAGCCAGATACAGCGCAATACGCTTTGCACCAGTGAATCGTCGCAGGGAGACAAGCCGCTTGCATGCATCACGCGCAGCACTGGCACGGCAGGCAGCGCTCAACTGCTGGCGCTGTGCGCGAATCCTGTTTCTGACATCAAGGGGGTTGTTCATGAGGGAAGGGAAGGCATCCTCCGCCTGTGCCGTTGCCGG
Source organism: Gammaproteobacteria bacterium (assembly GCA_024277555.1). GTDB lineage: Bacteria > Pseudomonadota > Gammaproteobacteria > Chromatiales > Chromatiaceae > Thiolapillus. The sequence goes on from JAJRUY010000313.1 coordinate 1,016, forward strand.
TTTGTGACCTTGAACCGGCAGGTTCAAGTGGGAACCCTGGCTACGGTTCAGGCTTTCCGCTCAAGGCGGACATGCACACCGCCGTAGCACCTGGATTCCCCGTCTAGTGTACTAAGGCTCAAGGGTTTACTAAGCCAGTTCACGAACACCGCAGAGGATGCCTTCACCTCAAAGGCTACTCCGTTTGCTGCTAAAGTTCCAGTTGATTGAATTGATGCAGCGCAACTTCTACCTTATCTTGCAAGTTGCGCATGCGCCGTTCCAGGGAGGCATCCGACTCGCCGCTGTTGTTGCTGATACTCAACAGCTCATGCGCCATATTCAGCGCCACCATTACTGCAATACGTTCGCTGCCAATGATCTTTCCCGTCTGGCGAATGCTGCGCATGCGCTCATCCAGATTCAGCGCGGAAGCAAGCAAGGCATCTTCCTCTCCGGGTTCACAGGCAACCCGGTATTCCTTGTCCATGATGCTGACGGTTACCGTCTTCGCCGACTTGCTCATGTATTCGCCTCTAGGGACTTCAATCGGGTAATGATTGCACCCACACGACTCCGAGCCGTCTGGTTCTTTTCCATCAGCGCCAGCCGTTCTTCCTGCAGACGCTCCTGCTGGGTGCGCAAAAGGCGGTTTTCTTCTTTGAGGTAGGCGCAGGTTTCAATCAATGCCTTGATCTGTTCCTCAAGTATGTCGAAAGCCTGTTGCGAACTGTTTTGGTCAAAGTGCTTGCTCATAGTAAATAGGAATATAGTTTGCATCACCGCAAGGGTCAAATCATTTGGCAATCTGGTACCATTTGCCCATGAATGATTTTACCCCCGATTACGCACAACTGGCCGATCACATCGAAGCTGCCAGGCTGGCATATTCAGCCGCCGAGATTCACGGGGCTCTCACCGGAATGCTGTGTGGCCGAACTGGAAACTGGCGGCAAATCCTGCTTGAGGAAACTGACCTGGATGATCCGCAGGTGCAAGAATGCATCTCCGGGCTGGAAAACCTGTTGCTGTTTACTGCAAAAGAACTGCGTTCCGGTCAGGTTCCCCTGTGCCTGATGTTGCCTGACGAACAGGCTTCCATTTCCCAAAGAGCTGCTGCCATACGCGACTGGGTCCAGGGGTTTCTGTTTGGCTTTGGCCTTGGCGGTGAGCAAAAACAGCAGTTGCTGGACAGCAGTACCGGGGAGGCCCTGGGGGATTTTGCCGAGATCGCCCGCATGAATGTGGAGGATTTTGGCGAACTCCAGGAAGCAGAAGAAGCGTTGATGCAACTGGAAGAATACCTGTGGGTGGCAACTTCTCTTATCTGGCATGAGGCGGGCGACAATGATGCAGGCTGAATTCAAGCGGCGGCGGCGTCAGCTAATGCGCATGATGGGCAAAGACAGCATCGCTATCCTGCCAGCTGCCGCCACCCGGGTACGCAACAGTGATGTGCATTACCCCTATCGCCCGGACAGTGACTTTTACTATCTCACCGGCTTTGCCGAACCGGAAGCCGTAGCGGTATTGATTCCCGGCCGCAAGCAAGGCGAGTACATCCTGTTCTGCCGGGAAAAGGATGCAGACAAGGAGCGCTGGGATGGCACCATCGCGGGTCAGGAGGGTGCGGTGGAGGAATACGGGGCGGATGACTCCTTCCCCATTGCCGACCTCGATGACATTCTCCCGCGCATGTTGGAGCAATGTGAACGCGTGTATTATGCCATGGGCTGTGACCCGGAACTGGATCAGAACATGTCGAGCTGGATTGGCCAGATCCGCGGCAAAGCCCGCAGTGGCGTACATACCCCCCAGGAGTTCATCGCTCTGGATCACTACCTGCACGACATGCGGCTGTACAAGTCGCGTTCGGAAATCGCCGTCATGCGCAAGGCGGCGAAGGTTTCCGCCGCCGCTCACAAGCGCCTGATGCGTGAATGCAGGCCGGGCATGAAGGAATATGAGCTGGAAGCCGGCTTTCTCCACGAATGCAGCCGTCGCGGCGCCCGCCAGCAAGCGTATCCGGCCATCGTAGGTGGCGGTAACAACGCAACGGTATTGCACTATATCGACAACAGCGACAAGCTGGAAAGCGGCGACCTGGTGCTCATCGACGCGGGCTGCGAGCTGGACTACTATGCTTCCGACATTACCCGCACATTCCCTGTAAACGGAAAATTCAGCCAGTCCCAGGCCCAGCTCTACCAGCTGGTGCTGGACGCCCAACTTGCCGCCATCAAGCAGATCAAGCCAGGCAACGCCTACAACGCCCCGCACAGGGTGGCGGTACGCACCCTGACCCGGGGGCTGGTGAAGCTGGGGTTGCTCAAGGGGCAGCCGGCCAAGCTGATCCGCGAGGAAAAATACAAGAAATTCTTCATGCATGGCACCGGGCACTGGCTGGGGATGGACGTGCATGATGTAGGCGACTACAAGATCGATGGCCACTGGCGGCAGCTGGAGCCAGGCATGGTGCTCACC
>JAJRUY010000314.1 GCA_024277555.1 Gammaproteobacteria bacterium
AGCATTACCCCAGTCACAAGACGCATTGTGCTAAGCCATCATGCGCTTGCCTGCACCAAGGCATTTTGAACACCGCTGCAACACCCCGGCAATAAGTATTGGCGATAGATCTGCAAGCAAATGTGTGCAGCCCGTTTCTCGTAAATTCAACCGGTTAGGAGATCAAATAACAGCCGTATCCACATTCGTCTCCAGCGACTAGAAAATAATTCACCTTGATCTACAGTATTCCTGGGAGCCTGAGTGCGACTGTTATTGTCTCCAGGAGAACGGATGCGTGGACAATATACAAATCGGCGAAAAACCATTGTTACTTCCACTTGAGCCTATTTGGTGCATAAATGTTAAACATGCACTGAATTGAAGCAAATTACACAGTCATGACCCCCTTGCCTTCAAGACAGAGAAAGAATCTCCGCTTGCAGTGCAGCAAGCAGATTAACCGGCGTCAGCATGCCCACCAAACAGCCGCTGGCATCTACCACTGGCAGATGGCGCACAGCTTTGTCAGAAAACACGGGAAACAACTCCAAAATATGCTGATCCTCCCGAATGGTGACAACTGGTGAGGTCATGATATGACCAGCATACTCCGGCTTGTCTGTAGAGCTGCCGGAAGATGGCTTGAGAAACGCCCGCAGACGGGTAGCCAGGGGCCGCCCATCTTCTGTTTTTACCTGGTTGAGAAAATCGGCAATGGTGACAATACCAATGACGCGACACCTGGAGTCCACAATGGGAATACCGTGTATCCGGTGCTGCCCCATCAGCTTCCAGAGACCTTCAACCTTGTCCCCATACTCTGCACTGATCACCTCCCTGGTCATGATATCGGCACAAAGTATTTCACCCATGCGCCGCCGCTTTGCATGGGCGGCAGACAGGCTGAAAATACGCGACAGATCCTCACAGGAAACATCCACATATTCGTTCATTTCCCTGAGCGCAAATTCCAGATCTTCCTTGTCGATGCCGAGTTGCACATCCACTTTCCCATCTTCTTTCCTGTCGGTGGCTGTTTGTTTCAGGCGCGGCAAGGTGTTCGGGTAATGGCGGTTCGGCAACAGGTTATTGATCAGCAACGCCCACCCCAGCATGACCACCACATTGAGCAATACCGGCGTCAGCAGGTATTCATAACCCATGGAGCGAATAGCGTCTCCCCCGACCACTACCGTCAGGGCAGTGGCCCCACCTGGCGGATGCAAGCAGCCGCTCAGGTACATCACAAAAATCGCCAGGGCCACTGCCAGCGCTGCGGCTGTCACGGGATCCGGAATCAAGCCGGCAACCGTCACCCCAATCACCCCGGATATCAGATGTCCGCCAGCAAATGGCCAGGGCTGCGACAAGGGTCCCAGGGGAACAGCGAACAGCAGCACTGCGGATGCCCCCATGGATGCTACTACCCAGGGGAGATCCTTTCCCTCCAGGAAGAAACTGCTTACCAGCATCATCAGGCCGATGCCGCCAAGAGCAGCCAGCCCGGACAACGCTTTTTCCCCCAGGGATACACTGTCCTTTTGCGGAAGAAAAAGAACTTTCAGGAAATCCTGCTTCAACACCAACCTCCTGTCCCAAATATTTTTCTCGATTGCTCCGGCATATCGCACATCCCTCAATAAAGCGCTCTAAAAAAAGATAGCGCATGAACTCTGTCACATTAAGATGATCATATTATTCCAACATTTTCACTTGACAACCAATATCTTGTGCTAGACTTTTAGCCCAAACCAAACAATTGGTTTACTTCATTGTGCGACCAAATTAGGGCGATTATCCTAAAATGACTGAGCTGCTGAAATTATTACGCGAGTCCTCACCATTCTATAACGGAAATGCGGCTTTTATCGAAAGCTTATATGAGTCCTGGCTGCAAGATCCTGGCAATGTAGCGGAAAACTGGCGCCGGCAGTTTGAGAAGCTCCCCCAGGTCAACGGGCACGAAGGTACAGATTTCTCCCACCAGCGCATTCAGCAGGACTTGCGGCTCATGGCAAGGGAAAAACGGCCAGGCAGCACAAGTTGCGATGACACCCTCGCCGCACAGGCGGCAGCCAAACAGGCATCGGTGCTGCGCCTGATCAACGCCTATAGGGTGCGCGGACACCAACTGGCGAATCTTGACCCTCTGCGTTTGCACGATACACCACAGCTGCCGGAACTGACCCTTGGCTATCACAATCTGAAGCAGGACGACCTGGAGCGGGTTTTCAACACTGGCTCCCTGTTTGCCCCCGAGCGGCTGCCCCTGAAGGAGATTCTGGATCTGGTGCAGAAAGTTTATACCGGCACCGTTGGCTCGGAATACATGCACATTACCGATACGGTGGAAAAACGCTGGATCCAGCAACGCCTGGAAACCTACCGCACCCGCCCGGAGCTATCTGCAGGCGACAAACGCTGGATATTGCGCATGCTCACAGCCGCCGAAGGTCTGGAGAAATACCTGCATACCCGTTATGTGGGACAGAAGCGCTTTTCCCTGGAGGGCGGAGAATCCCTTATTCCCTTGCTGGATGAGCTGATTCAGCGTGCCGGGCGCGACGGCGTTGAAGAAGCGGTGATCGGCATGGCCCACCGGGGCCGCCTGAACGTGCTTACCAATATCATCGGTAAACCTCCTGCAGACATTTATGACGAGTTTCAGGGCACCCGCAAAAACCATGGTGTGATGACTTCTGGCGACGTCAAATACCACAAGGGCTTTTCCAGCAGTATCGAAACTGCTGGGGGGGTGATTTATGTGGCGCTGAGCTTCAATCCATCCCACCTGGAAATCATCAGCCCAGTGGTGGAAGGTTCGGTGCGAGCCCGCCAGCGCCGCCGCCAGGACAATCTGGGCGACAAGGTGCTGCCCATTGTTCTGCATGGCGATGCCTCCTTTGCCGGACAGGGCGTGGTCATGGAAACCCTGAACATGTCCCAGGCCCGGGGCTTCAGCACTGGCGGCACCGTGCACATCGTGATCAACAACCAGATCGGCTTTACCACCAGCGACCCACTGGACAGCCGCTCCACCACCTACTGCAGCGATGTGGCAAAAATGGTGCAGGCGCCCATTTTCCACGTCAACGGAGACGATCCCGAAGCGGTCATCTTTGTTACCCGCCTGGCGCTGGACTACCGCAATCATTTTCACAGGGATGTGGTCATCGACCTGGTTTGCTACCGCCGCCAGGGGCACAACGAGGCGGACGAGCCTGCTGTCACCCAGCCCCTCATGTACCAGAAGATCCGCATGCACCCCACTACCCGCACCCTGTACACGGAACGACTGCTGGCCGAGGGCATCGTCAGCCCCGAACAGGCAGAGCACATGATCGAGCACTACCGTTCCGAGCTGGACAAAGGCGAGATCGTCAGCCGCCCCGTGTTTTGTGAAATCAACAACCCCTATCGGGTGGACTGGAGCCCTTTCCAGTACACAAGCTGGGACCATCCAACCGACACCTGCATTTCCCTGGATGACATACAGCGTCTATATGGCAGACTTCTCGACTTCCCCGACGGGTTCAAACTCCAACCCCGCGTACAGCGCATCATGGATGACCGGAAGCGCATGGCGCAGGGAGAGCAGCTCAGCGACTGGGGCTTTGCAGAAAATCTGGCTTACGCCAGCCTCGTAGATCAGGGCCATCCGGTGCGCCTGTCAGGCCAGGATTGCCGCCGGGGCACCTTTTTCCATCGTCATGCCATGGTGGTGGATCAGCAGAGCGGAGAAAAATACATTCCCCTGCAACATATCAATCCGGAAAAGGCTGCTTTCGGTATTGTCGATTCCCTGCTGTCGGAAGAAGCCGTCCTGGCTTTTGAATACGGCTATGCCACGGCGGAACCCAACACCCTGATCATCTGGGAAGCCCAGTTTGGCGATTTCGCCAACGGCGCCCAGGTGGTCATCGACCAGTTCATCGCCTCCGCCGGTGCAAAATGGGGGCTGTTATGCGGGCTGACCATGCTGCTTCCCCACGGCTACGAGGGCCAGGGACCAGAACACTCATCCGCCCGCATCGAACGCTATATGCAGCTCTGCGCCGAGCAAAACATACAGGTCTGCATTCCCAGCACTCCCGCCCAGATGTTTCACCTGCTGCGGCGTCAGGCCATCCGTCCCTATCGGCGTCCTCTGGTGGTTATGACCCCCAAGAGCCTGTTGCGCCACCCCATGGCTACTTCACCCCTGGATGCCTTTACTCAGGGGAGCTTCCACACAGTAATCAACGAAACCAGCCCGCTGGACAAGGACAGCATCACCCAGGTGATCATGTGCAGCGGAAAAATCTACTACGAGTTGCTGGAGGCCAGGCAGGCCCGGGGGCTGGAAAATGTCGCCCTGGTGCGCATTGAACAGCTGTATCCTTTTCCCCGGGCAGACTTCGACGCCATGGTGGCCAACTTCCCCAACGCCTGGAGTTTCGTTTGGTGCCAGGAAGAACCGCAGAACCAGGGAGCCTGGGATCAGATCAAGCACCGCTTCTCCCGCATCATCCGGGACAACAAGAAACAGGTTTTCTATGTCGGGCGCAAAGCAGCTGCCGCCCCCGCCACGGGCTATTACCCCGTGCATGTGGAAGAACAGAAAAAGATCATCGACGATGCCCTAAGCGGGCACTTCGACCCGGAAATAAACCAGAGGATGATATAGATGTCCAATATCGAGATTCGTGTTCCCGCCCTGCCGGAATCCGTCACCGACGCCACCGTACTGAACTGGCGAAAACAACCAGGAGACGCTGTAGAGCGTGATGAAAACCTCCTGGATCTGGAGACCGACAAGGTGGTGCTGGAGGTGCCATCCCCCATTGACGGGGTGGTAGCGGAAATTCATGCCCAGGAGGGCGATCTGGTGGAGGCCGACGATGTGCTGGCTGTCATCACTCCGGGCAAGCCGGCACCACACAGCGATGCCGCCCCCACCCAGGAGCAGGGCAAGGTGGAAACAGCAGCAGCTTCTGCACCAGAACCTGTTCTGACCCCGGCAGTACGCCGCCTGGTCAAGGAACTACAGCTAGATCCGGCGGAAATTGCCGGCAGTGGCAAGGACGGGCGCATCCTGAAGTCGGACGTCATGGCCTATCTGGACAGGCAGACCTCCAGCAAGGATCCCGATGCTGAAACCGTAGCCAGCACCCTCAGCTCCCCCCAGCCACAAAATGATACCCATGCCGAGCAGCGCGTACCCATGAGCCGCCTGCGCGCCCGCATTGCCGAACGCCTGGTTCAGGCGCAACAAACAGCGGCCATCCTCACCACCTTCAACGAAGTCAATCTGCAGGCAGTCAGCGATCTGCGCAGCCAGTACCGGGACAAGTTTGAGCAGCAACATCAAGTACGCCTGGGCTTCATGTCCTTTTTCGTCAAGGCCACTATCGAAGCACTGAAGAAATTCCCCTTGCTCAACGCCAGTGTGGATGGCACAGACATCATCTATCACGGCTATTACGATATCGGCATTGCCGTTGGCTCTCCCCGCGGGCTGGTGGTTCCCATACTGCGCAATGCCGATCAGCTGTCTTTTGCCGAAACCGAGAAATCCATCCGGCAATATGGGCAAAAGGCACAGGATGGCAGCCTCAGTTATGAGGAACTGAGTGGAGGAACCTTCACTATTTCCAACGGCGGGGTCTATGGCTCCATGCTCTCGACACCGATCCTGAATCCGCCCCAAAGCGGAATACTGGGAATGCACAACATCATTCAGCGTCCCATCGCAGAAAATGGCGAGGTGGTGATCCGTCCCATGATGTACCTGGCCCTTTCCTACGATCATCGCATCGTGGACGGCAAGGAAGCCGTGCAATTCCTGGTTTCCATCAAGGAAAACCTGGAAGACCCGGCACGCTTGCTGCTGGATCTCTGACATGAGCACCATCCGGCAAGAGGATCTTATCCAGAGTGTGCAGGAAGCCCTGCAATTCATCTCCTACTACCATCCGCCAGACTTCATCCAGGCCATGGGCCGCGCTTGGGAAAAAGAGCAATCCCCAGCGGCAAAGGACGCCCTGGCGCAGATCCTCATGAACTCCCGCCTCAGCGCCGAAGGCCATCGCCCGGTTTGCCAGGACACGGGCATGGTTGTGGCCTTCATCGACATCGGCATGGAGGTGCGCTGGAGCTGTGATCTGAGCCTGGAGGAAATGATCAACCAAGGAGTGCGCCGGGCCTATACCGACCCCGACAACACTCTGCGCGCCTCCATGGTCAACCCTCCCTGGGGCCAGCGCCGAAACACCGGAGACAACACCCCGGCCATCGTCCACACCCGCCTGGTATCCGGTAACCAGGTGAAAATCGCCATTGCTGCCAAGGGTGGCGGCTCGGAAAACAAGGCAAAATTTACCGTACTCAATCCCAGCGACGATCTGGTGGACTGGGTACTGGAAACCGTGCCCACCATGGGCGCAGGCTGGTGTCCTCCGGGCGTGCTGGGTCTGGGAATCGGCGGCTCGGCAGAAAAGGCCATGCTGCTGGCCAAGGAATCACTCATGGGTTCTGTGGACATTCAGGATCTTATTGAAAAAGGGCCATCCACCCCGATGGAGGAGCTGCGCCTGGAGCTGTATGAAAAGATCAATGCCTTGGGCATCGGTGCCCAGGGGCTGGGGGGACTCACCACCGTAGTCGACGTAAAGATTCTTGACTACCCGACCCATGCCGCCTCGTTACCTGTAGCCCTGATCCCCAACTGCGCCGCCACCCGGCATATCGAATTCACCCTGGACGGCAACGGCCCGGCGGAATTTACCCCACCCTCGCCAGCCGATTACCCGGATGTCACCTGGCAGCCCAGCCCGGATGCGATTCCCGTGGATCTGGACAGCATCACTCCCGAACAAGTGGCCAGCTGGAAGCCAGGAGATCGGTTATTGCTCTCCGGAAAAATGCTCACGGGCCGGGACGCTGCCCACAAGCGCATCCAGGAATTGCTGCAAAAGGGGCAGCCTCTGCCTCGGGGCGTTGACTTCCACAATCGCTTCATCTACTACGTCGGCCCCGTAGATCCGGTGGGTGATGAAGTCGTCGGCCCCGCCGGCCCCACCACCGCCACACGCATGGACAAGTTTACCGACATGATGCTGGGCGATCTGGGTCTGCTGGGAATGATTGGCAAGGCCGAACGCGGGCCGGAGGCGATCGCCTCGATCAAAAAACATGGAGCGACCTACCTCATGGCCGTAGGCGGTGCCGCCTATCTTGTTTCTCAGGCCATACGCAAGGCGCGAGTACTTGCCTTCGAAGACCTTGGAATGGAGGCCATCCATGAATTTGAGGTGGAAGACATGCCGGTACTTGTAGCCGTGGACAGCAACGGTGAATCCATACACCAGAGCGGCCCTGCCGAGTGGCGCATCAGGATTTCAGAAATAGGCGGAATACGATAACAACGCGGAGTTCCAACAACTGTCATTCCGGCATATGCCGGAATCCATAACATTAGGGCACCTCGAAAAATCGTCATTCCGGCGGAAGCCTGAATCCATAACTTACTGATTTATATGGACCCCGGCTTTCGCCGGGGTGAAGAAAACCAGAGTATCCAGGACACAATAAATTACGATACCGTCATTGTTCTTCCGCAGGGGTTTTTGCAGATGCAATGGACAACGCATGCAATTCATCCGAAGCAATTTGCTCCCGTACCGTTTCCATCACCAGACGATGGCGCTGGATCAGGCTTTTTCCTTCAAACACAGTGCTCACAATGGCAGCCTCAAAATGACGGCCATCTCCTGTTACGCTTACCTGAGCATCCGGAATGCCAGCCTTGATCAGATCTTCGATTTTACCTGTTTCCATATCTACAGCTCCCGCGTAGCCAGGAATTTCACTTCCGGCCAGCGTTCTTCAGTCAAATTGAGATTCACTCTGGTGGGGGCAAGATAGACCAGCTGGTCATCACCATCCAGAGCCAGATTGTCGTGCGCCTTGGCACGAAAGCGCTTCATTAGGGTTTCATCATCGCACTGCACCCAGCGCGCAGTATAGATGTTGATGGGCTCAACGATTGCTTCCACACCATACTCGGACTTGAGCCGCGCCGACGCCACTTCAAACTGCAACACCCCCACTGCCCCGAGAATCAGATCGTTGTTGCGCAGGGGGCGGAACACCTGAGTCGCCCCTTCTTCACACAACTGCAATACGCCTTTCTGCAGGGCCTTCATCTTCAGCGGATCCTTGAGCACCACCCGTCGGAACAACTCCGGAGCAAAGTATGGCACCCCCTCGTATTTCAAGTCCTCGCCTTCCGTAAAGGTATCGCCAATCTGAATGGTGCCGTGATTGTGCAGGCCGATAATGTCACCGGGAAAGGCTTCTTCCACCTGACGCCGGGCATCCGCCTGAAAGGTGATGGCATTGGAGACCTGCACCGTTTTGTTGATGCGCACATGCTTTATCTTCATGCCCTTGCGGTAACTGCCCGAACATACACGCAGAAAAGCGATGCGGTCACGATGGGCCGGATCCATGTTTGCTTGGATCTTGAAAACGAAGCCGGTGAATTTTTCTTCTCCCGGATCGACCATGCGTTGCCCGGTGCTGCGCGGCTGGGGAGGAGGCGCATATTCCACAAAGGCGTCCAGCAGTTCGCGCACGCCAAAGTTGTTGATGGCAGAGCCGAAGAACACCGGCGTCTGTTCACCCGCCAGGTACGCATCCAGATCCAGCTCATGACTGGCGCCGCGCACCAGCTCGATCTCTTCCTTCAGCTCCTCCGCCTCATGCTCGCCCAGCACTTCGATCAATTCCGGGCTGTCCAGACCAGTAATGGTTTTCCCTTGCAGCACATGATCCCCGTGAGAGGCGCTGAACAAATGGGTGGTCTCCGTGCGCAAATCGATAACCCCCTTGAGCCGCTTGCCCATGCCAATAGGCCAAGTAACCGGGGAGCAAGCGATGCCCAGCACATCCTCGATCTCATCCAGAATCTCAATCGGATCACGTCCTTCCCGATCCAGCTTGTTGACGAAGGTAAGAATGGGGGTATCGCGCATACGACATACTTCCATCAGCTTGATGGTGCGCGCCTCGACGCCTTTGGCCACGTCGATGACCATCAGGGCAGAATCCACCGCTGTCAGGGTGCGATAGGTATCTTCCGAAAAGTCTTCATGTCCCGGGGTATCCAGCAGATTGACGATACGCTCCCTGTAGGGAAACTGCATTACCGACGAGGTTACGGAAATGCCCCGCTCTTTCTCCATCTCCATCCAGTCAGAAGTGGCATGGCGCGCAGCCTTGCGCCCTTTTACCGTGCCCGCAAGCTGAATCGCACCACCAAACAGCAGCAGCTTTTCGGTAAGCGTAGTTTTACCTGCATCGGGATGCGAGATGATGGCAAACGTGCGTCTCTTGTTGATTTCATTGATAAAATTACTGTCTGACAAACTCTTTTCTCCAAATATGTACACGCATATGTACACAATAATAAATGTAACTCTAAGCCCTTATCTCTCCAGTCGTGACCACCCAGAACCTGAGCCTAAGCCAACAAAATCTCCGCCAAAGCGCTTGAAAAATAACAGGACATTATATCCTAAGACACACACCCTATAAATTGCTGCTTAATATCTTTTCCAACTCCGTATAGTGCTGTCGGTAATCTTCTGGTCGTTTCTCTTTGAAATTCGCCAAATTGGCCAGCTTCCACTTTACTGAGGGATAATCCTGAAAATCGTAAATCCCCCAGTCCGGCTCCAGGCGATTAACGCTGAGAAGAAAATCCTTATCTGCGTCCTTCAGACAAGGGAAAAAGGCAGGGAAAAAGGGGTCAGTACCGAATGGCACTTACTTAATCTTTTTCGGATGGCCAAATTTTCTTACATTTTCCCGTGCCTGCGGTCTTGGAACAGTAAGTAAAGGATAAGCTTTTGGCCTTCTTTTCACGGCTCTTGGCTCGATCCTTCCA
>JAJRUY010000315.1 GCA_024277555.1 Gammaproteobacteria bacterium
AAAAGACCCCACCGCCATCGAATTTGTCCAGATACAGGAACAGCTTACCGGCCAGGATCGGGATCTGGTCAAAAAAAGCTTCCACCGCATCGTTGCAACCAAGGGGCGCTTCTGCACCAAATGCCACACCGAGGAAGACAAAAGCTTTATCCCGTTCCGGGATCTCGGGTTTTCACAAAGAAGAATTGAAGAGCTTACAAGTATGAACATTATCGGCCTGGTACAAAAATACAAGAAATTCTACATGCCAGAGATGATGAACCGCAGCCTCACGCCGAATACCATGGAATCACTCATGGGACCTGAAATTGAGATGCCACTGCTGGAGAAAGATCCCGCCGACAAACGCAGCTGGTGGCGAGGCGATACCGATCCCACGATTGACTAATAAACCGCCGACGCAGTACACTGCCCAGCAACTGAATAAGGGGCGAATCAGCCATTTGGCGGCGGCCAAAATTAACAGGCCGTTGAAAAACGCAGTTTTTTGACGGCCTGGTGTCATCCCGGCGTATACCGGGATCCAGTACGATCAAGCACCTGGATTTCGGCCTCGGTTCTGGCTTCCTGCTTCACTCTACCTCCTCCATCCATGGAGTCGTGCGCCGGAATGATAATTTTTCGAGATGCCATTAATAGTATGCGGCTGCAACAGAATTTTGAATTGAATAAAAAGGGAGCGTCACATGGGTGATGTAAAACCCCGTCGGCCGCTGATCGCCTTGCTGCTATCGATTTGTCCTGGTCTTGGGCAACAGTATTCCGGCAAACTCATACGAGGAATCGCGGCCTACACCAGCCTGGTTATCATCTCCTGGCTGGCCGCAATCGCCTACATGTATGCCACCTCACGCATTGCCGGTCTCCTGCTGCTTACGGTGCCTTTCCTGGGGATGGCAGTCATAGCCATTGATGCGATGATCTGCGCCAAACGCCAACCCCCGGACTACCGCCTGAAATGGTTCAACCGGGGCTGGATCTATGTGGCGATTTTCATCGGCCTGCTTGTTAGCGTAAACCCCCTGATGGACTACCTGGTAGGAAAGCGGATCGTCCGTGCTTTTCTTGTTACCTCCGAAAGCATGTATCCCAGCGTATATGAACATGACCTAGTCGTAATCAACAAGCTGGCCAAGCCCAGGCGTGGAGATATTGTGCTGATCTCCTTCGAAAAGGCGCAAAAGGAAAACGCCTCCGAAATCATCAAGGATCAGATCCTGCGCCGAGTCATCGCTGAGGAAGGAGATGTTGTTGAAATCAGGGGCAGACAAGTCTATCTGAATGGCAAGCCGCTGGAAGAACCATACGCATCCTTTGGTGAGACAGAAAGCCTGAACGAGTTCGTGTCACAGGATTACCACCTGCCGCCCGGAACCGTCCCCCCCGCCTCTTATTTTGTATTGGCCGATGCCAGAGAATTTGGCTTCGACAGCAGAATGTTCGGCTTTATCCAAAAAGACGACATCAACGGGGTGGCAGTGAAGGTATTTTGGTCATGGAACCTTGATGGAAATCAATTCAAATGGGACAGAACTGCGGTAGACTTATGACCGTGTATTTTTTCCGGTTTTTATATTTTGCCTGAATAACAAGAAGGGTTCCATCAAACCCTCAATTGGGGACATATTAATGAAGAGTTCGGTAGCGGCACATCTGCCGCTGAAGGGTTTTTTTGGGCTATGCATTAACCATTTTATTGAGATTCAGCTTTGTGATAGAGGGGGATTATGACTTGTTGGCGTCTTTATTGGCTTTGCAGAAACAACTTTCACCCCTGGATATTCGCAAGCTTTTCGGAGAACCCTGAAAGATGAATATGCCAGGTGGTAGTAATTGCAGTCGCCGGGACACCGATAACGGAATTCCTGCCTCCATTGGAAAATGGGCACTGTCCCTCACGCTCATTTTGTCAGGCTTTGTGTTCGGCTTGTGGTCACCAGGAACTATAGCTGCAGCCGCAGACGAACTGAATTGCGTCTTGTGCCACAAGTACCGAGGCTTGAGCAGAATCGACGAGGAAGGCAGCTTCCGGCTTTATTACATCAACCAGGATCTGTTCAACAGAGGCCCCCACAAGCGCATCCAGTGCAAGGACTGCCATCGGGATATCGAAAAAATCCCCCATGATCCCGCCAAGAAAGTAGACTGCACCGTACAGTGCCATCTGATCGAGCCTTCAGGCGAGGAAAAGTTCTCCCACAAACCTGTAGCCGAGATTCTGGCCAAGAGCGTACATGGCAAAATAGATGCAGATGGAAACGAGAAAGAGCTTGTCGAAGATTTCCCCCACTGCACCAGTTGCCATGACCAGCCACTCTATCGCCCCCTGTCCTTTTTCAAGGGGCATGAAGCCGGAATCTCGGAGCGTGGCCTGAGTCGCTGCAAGAGCTGCCACCAGACCGGGGATTTTGCCGAAGATTTCTATGCCCACGTTACTTCCCGTCTGCAAAAGCTCCGGGTCTCCAAGGAGATCGTGGGCATCTGCGCCAAATGCCACGGAGACAAGGAATTCCAGGAACGCCATGAACTGCAAGGCAATGTGGTTGCATCCTACTGGGAGACCTACCATGGCAAGGCGGCCTACTTTGGCTCTGAGGATACACCGGATTGCATCGACTGCCATGTCGTCTATGGAGAAAGCGTCCACTCCATCGAAGACAAGGAATCCCCGACCTCGGCAACAAACCCGAACAACGTCGCCCAGACCTGCCGAAGCTCGGAATGCCATGCCGAAGCAGGCGAAAATATTGCCGGATTTCAGGTACATGTAGACTATGACGACCCGGAGAAATACCCGCTGCAGTCTTACATGCTCACATTCTTCAAGTTTCTGATGGCAGCGGTACTGTACTTTTTCGTCATCCTGATTTTCCTGGAATTGCTGCGCCGCCTGTTCCCGAGCTTCTCGTTTTTCAAACAACCTGAAGCGGCAAGCAAAACATCGTCCGGCAACCAGAACCAGTAACAGAAGTCTACTATCATGCAAAAATATCCCAAGATCGCTATTCGAAATGGTAAGCGCTATTTCTTCCGGTTTTCTCTGGTTCAGAGGGTGCAGCACGTCATCCTGTTTACTACGGTAATCACCCTGGCGCTGACGGGGTTTCCGCTACGCTATTACGATCAGCCCTGGGCCAAGCCGCTGTATGAATTTTTCGGTGGCATTGAAGTAGCACCCTATATCCACAGAATCACCGGATTGATTCTACTGGCGCTGTTCCTGTTCCACACCGGATACTGGATCTATCTGTTCTTCAAGAACAGGGTGGGCAAGCTGATCCGTGAAAAACGCGTTACCGCAGGAAACCTGGTAAAGGAATTTTTCTCCCAGGAAATGATTCCCAACGGGAAGGATGGCAGGGACATGGTGGACATGTTCAAGTACCTGCTCTATTTCACCAATCGCCCACCACGCTATGATCGTATTTCATGGAAAGAGAAATTCGACTATTTCGCCCCCTACTGGGGTATTCCCATCCTTGGCCCGGCTGGTCTGGCGCTGTGGTACCGCGATGAAATCACCCACTATGTACCTGGCATCGTATTGAATGCCTTCTACATCATGCATACGGACGAGGCGCTCCTCGCCGCCCTCTTCCTGTTCTTCGTTCACTGGTACAACGTCCACTATGCGCCGGAGAAATTTCCGCTTGGCACCGTGTTCCTGACCGGGTACTTGCCAGAAGCAGACATGATCCACGAGCACTATGACGAATATGTACAAACCATGAAAGAGGAAGGCCTGGAAAATGAAATCAAGCCCCAACACCATTGAGCAGCAAGGTGGCTAATGTGTTACAAGCACTGAAGAAATTTATCCGCACCATTTACATCCTCGCCCTGATGGCATTTACCGTCTGGTATGGATTTTTCCTCTATCCGGTGATTTGCGGGCATGGGGACAAGGACAAGGGTGATGCAGATGCAGCCCAGGATCTGGCATCGTTTTACGGGGAAGGAACCACCAACGAGGAAAAGGCCTTTCTAAAATCACTGAAAGAGCAGCAACAGACCGCCACCACCGACCTGGGATACATGGTCATCGAAGAGCAGTATGTAAAGGGGCATTTTCACCATGTTGGCATGAAGGTGGAGGCAGACAGCAACAGCGTCTGCATGCGCTGCCACGGCGCTGTTCCCCACGACCGGGCCAAAACCATTCGTGCATTCCTCAATATGCATGCTTTCTATCTGGCCTGTGAAACCTGCCATGTGCGCCCGGAAGTAGCTGGAGAAGGCCCGTGGATATTCAAGTGGTACGACAAGGAAACCGGAAAAGTGATTGCCAATCCACCCGGGCTGAACACCCTGAAGGAAGCCATGTATGGAAACTATTCTGCAAAGCTCGGGCCAGGCAAGATCGACAGCAACGGCCAGTACCGCTTCCTCAACGGCCCCAAAGAGCTGGCATTCGTCAACAAATACCTGCAGGAAGAAGAGCGCCTGAACGATACCCAGAAATCCAAAATGAAAAAAGTCCTGCACAGAAATGTGAATGAGGAACCGATGATGTGCGATGGTTGCCATACGGCCAAGGAAGATCCTTACATTCCCTTTGTCGAAGTGGGCTATCCAAAACGCCGTCTTCACGAACTGACCAGCACGGAAGTGGTGGGGATGATCAAGAAATACCAGGACTTCTATATACCGGAGTTTCTCAGGGGCGGCGGTTTCGATCACATAAAGCCGGAACAAAAGGCCGGCGCCAAGAAACCCGCTGTTGATTTTTTACAGGATAGCACCGCGAACTGATACGGCCACAGAGATGATTGGGTCAAGCACATACCGCCCATCCCCAAGCGCGAGATGGATCGACTCCAGCTGGCAGGCGAAAGCTCAAGGATCGATTCTAGCAACACTTGTCTTATTGCTTTCTGCCGCTTTTTTCTATCCCACAATTTCCCAGGCTGCTGATGATGACAACTGTCTGATGTGCCATAACTTGGCGGGGCTGGGTGTATTCGAGAAAGACGAGGAAGGAAATGCGGTAAAACGCATCTTCTACGTCAATGAAAAACTCTTCAAGGCATCCTATCATGGCAGGGTGGCTTGTACTGGATGCCACCAGGATGTAAAAGACATCCCTCATACCGATGTCAAGAAGGTCGATTGCTCATCCAGCTGTCATATGACCGATCCCTCTGACAACAGCGAATTTACCCACAAACGAATGGCACAGGATCTGAAAAACAGCGTACACGGAAAAAAAGGCGGTGAACATGATGAAGACCTGCCGGAATGCAAGGACTGCCACAACAACAAGCCTTACCAGATAACCGTAAAGCAAAGCCTGCAGACCATGAACTTTCTCAAAGTATGCCTGGAATGCCACCAATCTGAAGAATGGGCGGAACGCTTCTACGAGCATACTTTCTATCGCGCTTCTATCCGCCGCTCCTCAAAAGACATTGTGGCTTTGTGCAGTCGCTGCCACGCCGACCAGGAAATGATGCAAAAACATGATCTGGACGTGGTCATGGGTTTTGAAGACACTTTCCATGGCAAGGCCATCCAATATGGCGATGAGGACGTTGCCAACTGCCTCAATTGCCATGCGCCCTATGCGATGGACTATTCACCGCATCGAATTGGATCAGAAGAAACACCAGGTTCGGCGGTGCATCCTGACAACAAGCTCGCTACATGCCAGCAATCCGGCTGCCATGCCGATGCCACAGAGAAATTTGCCTCACAAGGAAAAGTACATCCCTCTTCATACACTTTCTCAAAGGCAAGTACGGCCAGCAATGACGAAAGAGAATTTCAGCAGTGGGTAATCTACCTGATTACACTGGTCTATAAAATATTGATTGCTGTAATCGTCGGCTTTTTTGTCCTGCACCGAATTCTTGACCTCCTAGCAGCCCGCCGGGAGAAAAAAAGGCTCGGGGAGGTATAAAGGTGAACTCAACCACTTCCAAATCTGCAAAAACCTTTGTCAGGCTCACCAAGAACCAACGTATCCAGCATGTAATATTGTTTGTCTCCACAGGCTTGCTGATCTTGACCGGTTTTATGCTCAAGGGCGAACGCTGGGTTATCGAAAGCTTCGGCGGCGCAGGAGACACCATCTTCTGGTGGCGGGGCATTATCCACCGCGCAGCGGCAGTAGCGGTAATTGCCGTATGCTTTTACCACATGATTTATATTGTGGTAACCAAGGAAGGGCGCAGCTGGATCAAGGACATGATGTTCCGCTGGAAAGATGCTGTGGATCTGTTTCAGAATCTGGCCTACATGACCGGCTTCAGGAAAGAACGCCCAAAGATGGATCGCTTTACCTATATGGAAAAAGTAGAATATTTTTCCATCTGGTTCGGCATGTTCATCGTCATCACCACCGGCCTGATGATGTGGACGGAATATCTTTGGCCCAAGTTTTACCTGGATATCAGCGAAGCCCTGCACCTAGGAGAAGCAACACTTGCTGCCCTGGCCATTATCGTTGGGCATATTTTCACCGTCCATTACAATCCGCATGTTTACCCCATGAACAAAGCGTTCATTGATGGAAAGATATCCGAAAGCTTGATGAAAGAAGAACATGCACTTTGGTACGAGCGAGAAATCGCAAAGCAAAAAGAGCAGGCTTCACATCAACAAAACGACGAAGAGAGCCAGGATGAGCAGCCGCGCTGATTACCCGCCTGTAAAAAAACTTTTTATTGACATCCTGATGGGAACAATATTCCTGTTGCTGCTCGCGTTTGCACTATGGCTCATCTGGATCACCTATTTCCGCGAGCATTTCGACCCAGGAGCTCATCAATCCAGGGAACAAACCGCCCTGGAAAAAGCGACATCGGCCATGGACACCAGGGAGCATTTCCACAATATCGATGAAACCGTACTGATCCCTACAAAATCCAATTCATTGTGCTTTAAATGTCATGGCAATTATCCTCACTCCAAGGCAAAGGAAGTTAGGGCATTTCGAAATGCACACACCTTTTTCATGGCCTGTGAGGTATGCCATCTTCCCCCCGATAAAGAAGGCCGGGTGGTATTCAAGTGGCTGGACAATGATACCGGAGAAGAGGTAGGAAAACTCGAAGGAGAAGCTGGCATCTACGGCGCAAAAATCATCCCTATAGAAATCATCGACGGCATGGAAAGAAGACTCGATGAATTGGGAGACGAAGAATTCGTGGAACAATACCTTGCCCAACGAGGAAAACTCGATGCAGATCAGGAAGCAGCAGCCAAGATCCGTCTACACAAAGACATTGCTGAAAAACCCATAGGCTGTGACGCATGCCATACCAATACAGAGGAACCATACCTGCCTTATTCCGCGTTGGGTTATACCCGGTCACGCCTGAATGAGTTAACCGGCGCCGATGTAGTGGGTATGCTCAAGAAATATGAAGACTTCCACATGCCCAGCCTGCTGCGCCCTAAACCCTAGAAAAACCAAGGAAAAAGAAGCTTTTCCATCCGATCCAAATAAGAATTGCCCAGTGATAATGTGATAGTATTCATATTATTGATATACACATTTGTTGGGTATTGCTTTGGAATATGGGCGTCGTGAATGAGTGGTTGATGCGGTGGGCAAAGATCTTCTTGTTTCTGGTCTTCCCTGCTTTTTCTGTTGCTGCGGCCGAGGAAGCTCCGGAAATACCCGAAGGTTTTGCTTTGCCGGAACAGGCCCTGAAAAAACCCCGCCTCCCCCAACCAATTCCGGGAATCGCACCTACCAAGCCAGAGTCATTGATGGGCTTCAGAAAGCTGCGGGAGCTTACCGGCCCACCTGACAAGCCCATGATCATGCCAACGGATGTCGCCATAGGCGCCAAAGGCAAGGTCTACGTTGTAGATAGCGGCAACAACCGCATTCTGGTTTTCGCAGAAGACGGCACCTACCTTTTTGCGTTCGGCTCTCCAGGGGAATGAAAAGGTCAGCTACTGGGGCCTGTTGGCATTACCACCGCATCAGACGGCAGCGTGCTGGTGGCTGACCGGGGCAACCACCGGATACAGGTATTTGATGCTGGCGGAAAGTTCCTCAAATCCATTGCCACTCATATCGGGAAACAAAAAGTTGCGCCAGTCGATATCGTTCTCGGTGATAATGAAAGGCACCTCTACGTCACCATAAGCGCCCCCATCCACCGGGTGTTCGTATACAACAACAAGGGAAGAGCCGATCTGGTTTGGGGCAAGCCCGGGAGCAATCTCGGAGACTTCCGCTACCCCGCTGCAATCGCCCTCGGAACCCACGATGATGTCTATGTGGTGGACGTTTTCAATTCAAGAGTCCAGGTGTTCGATTTTTCCGGGAAAATACTGGCAACAGTGGGCTCCTGGGGTGTAACACCGGGCAAACTGTTCCGCCCCAAGGGAGTCACCATTCGGGAAGATGGGGTGATCTTTGTCAGCGACAGTTATCTCGGCGTAGTACAGGTATTCAATCCCGATACCCGCTATCAGGCGATTCTGGGAAACAAGGGGGATATCGGGTACTTTGACACCCCCACCGGCCTGGCGACTGACGGCAAAAGGCGGCTGTATGTCTCGGAAATGCTCGCCAATCGCGTGAGCGTACTGCGGCTTGAGAGATGAAGGCATGATGGGCTTCTTGCCACTAATTCGGCCAGGCGGCACCCTGGTTCGGCTGCTGCTTCCAGCAATACTGCTGCTGGCTCTGGCTGGTACAACTGAAGCTGCGCGTGTAGTCGCCGAAAAACGCGAATGTGCAACCTGCCATATCGCATGGATGTCTGATTTCAAAAGGGATGATGTAGCTACCCTGATTCCCTATGACCCTCGTCCCATGCAAAAGTCTGGCAGGCAGGATGTCGCCAGCACGGAAAGAATGTGTTTTTCCTGCCACGACGGTTTTGCCCTTGATTCCAGACCACTGTGGCTGGAAGGGCGGCACAATCATCCCGTGGGCATGGAACCATCAGACAAAGTAGTGCTTCCCCAAAAAGAAGGAAAAACCGTTTTCCCGCTGAACGAAGAAGGAAAAATCTATTGTGGCACATGCCACAGCGCCCATGGCCTGTCATGGCAGCAGCGGGAATCCCCAATATTTCTGCGGGTTCCCAACGTGGAATCCAGCATGTGCATGGACTGCCATGAACAGTATGCGAAAGAGAAGAAGGGCATCAATCATCCGGTACAGAAAGTGCTGGAAGAGATACCAGAGAAACTTGCAGCCGTGGGTGGCAGATTCGGCAAAAAACAGGAGATCATTTGCCAGACCTGCCACGCACCACATGCAGCACGCAGCAAACCGCTGATGGTGGTGGACAACCGCAAGGCATGGCTGTGCAGTAATTGCCACGCAGACAAGGCGCAAATTGTGGGAACCAAACACGACTATGGCCTGATTGCCCCTGAAGCGTTAAATCGCAAGGGCGAAAAAGTCTCTGAATATGGAACCTGTCTTGGCTGCCATGTTATGCACGATGCAGATCTGGCCGCGCCTCTGTGGGGCGGCAAGGATATCGCCAAGGATGACCGGGTATCTGGCGTATGCACAAGCTGCCACAACAAAGATGGCTTGGCCAAGAAAAAACTGGTAGGGAATCACAGCCACCCTCTTGATGTTTCCATTACCGAACTGGGAATCAAGACCGGCAAGGATGGCTGGAGCAGTCCGGGAGCAAAGAAAGGAACCCTCAAGCCCCTGCCCCTGCTAAATGAACAAGGGCGGCAATCCGCAGATGGCACCAAGGTGGCATGCCTGACCTGTCACGACCCCCACGTCTGGAGCGCCAGCAGCAAAAAGAAAAAGAACCAAAACCAGTTCAAGGAAGAAGGGGATGGGCAGTCCAGCTTCCTGCGCATTGCCCAGGGCGGCAACAGCGCCTTGTGCATCAATTGCCATGTAGACAAACGCACCGTTTTGCTATCAAAGCACAAGCTGAAGGAATCGCAAAAGAGAAAACTGCGCAAAGACCCCATGGTGCAGAAAAATCTGGATCAGGGTGCCTGCGGGTCCTGCCACAAGGCACATAACGGCCGGGGCGCACTGATGTCGCCCGTCAGCAAGCGGAAAGGCGAAGGCGCTGTGCAATCCCTCTGTAGCGCCTGCCATGTGAAAGGCGGGGTGGCGGAAAAGAAACTGACTGGCAAGCACAGCCATCCCTTGCAGCGCAACCTGAAAAATATTGGGGGAAAAACCAGACTGCCATTGTTCGATCAATCAGGAAAGCGCCATGCAAGGGGCAAAATCGATTGCGCCACCTGTCATGATCCTCATCAATGGGATCCTAAAAAACCCTACTCCACCGCCGGTGCAGATCCCAAGGCCGAGGGCGATGCAACCACCAGCTTCCTGCGCAAACCGGCTGCACCGAATTCATCCCTGTGCGTAGACTGTCATCGCAACAAACGCTTCGTGCGGGGTACCGACCACGATCTGAACGTAACTGCGGCCGCAGCAAAGAATGAAAAGGGACAGACGGTAAAACAATCCGGCGTCTGCGGCCAATGTCACAGCATTCACAATGCCGTATCCGGCCTCGCGCTCTGGGGCCGACAGCCGGAACCCGGAAACAAGCAGGAAGGGCTTTGTCTTGGCTGCCACAAACCCGGTGGCACAGCGAAAAACAAGGCTCCAGATCGGCTCAGCCACCCGCCCCAGGTGCTTGTCTGGTCAAATGCCGCCCGTGCACCCGCCCGGGAACGCAGGAATCTTCCCGATATACCTGTATTCAACCACCGGGGAAACAAAACCACCGCCGGACATATCGCCTGCGCCAGCTGCCACAACCCCCATGTCTGGGATCCCGGCAAACCGAAGGAAGGAAAAGGAAAGAATGTTGAAGGTGATGCAACCAACAGCTTCCTGCGCAACGCGTCCAGTGAAAACATGGTATGTGCGGATTGCCACGGCGCAGACGGAATTTTTCGCTATAAATACTTCCATGGCCGAACTTCCAGGAAAGATTACTTTCTATATAAGGAGTAGTATCATCAGGCAATTCCCGGCTTAGCCGGAATATAGGCAAGCCGAATTCGCAACTCATTGTTTTCCTTGCTTGCCAACCTAAACAAACATAATGGCGATTTCTCACAGACATCGCCCCACGAACTTTCAGTATCAGATATATTTAACCCTGAAACCGTCCTGCACCTGCAACCGAACCCGTTGCTTTCCAGGGCAATGCGCAAAACGATGGAGCCTACAATGAAAACGATCATTATCTTCAGCCTGCTGTTAGCTTTTTCCACAGTATCCATGGCGGAAAAGCTGCCCGACGAACACCCGACCATACAGCAAGCCATTGATGCATCCCCAAATGGCAACAACAAAGCCCTCATCAACGAGGGCACCGTTATCAGCACCGTGCAAACAGAGCATTACACCTATATTGAAGTAAAACAGGGTGCGCAGAAAATCTGGCTGGCTGCACAAAAGCTGGAATTACCGGATGGCGCCAAAATCCGCTATGGCCAGGGGGTTTCCATGGACAATTTCTATAGCGATACCCTGAAAAGGGAATTTCCGCGCATTCTCTTTGTGCAGGCAGTGGAGGTCGTCAAGGAATAAGGCGTTTCCAGCATACTTGGCATCTGAAACAAAAGCCCCTGCAAGCAGGGGTTTTTTAGGGCACTTCGAAAAATCGTCATTCAGGCGGAAGCCGGAATCCATAACTTGCTGATTTATATGGACCCCGGCTTTCGCCGGGGTGACGAAAAACGAATTATTCGAGGTTCCCTTTAGCCCGGATGTTTCACCTGGAAGTCCGATGATTGTGCCGGGATTGTTGTTCAGAGGCGAAT
>JAJRUY010000316.1 GCA_024277555.1 Gammaproteobacteria bacterium
ACGCACGGCGTGCTGCAGCTTGGCAATGGTTTCCGGAGTCCACACATGGGCTTCCCCACGTTGCCGCCAGGCATAGTCACCGCCCACGTCCAGTTGCTTGCGGTAGATCAAGGCGCTACCGAAGGCATCTTCGTGCCAGCGGGCAGCCTCTTGAGCCACTTCCGCCAGACCGATGCCTTCGATGGTGGTGGCGGTACCGGTGAAATACTGCTCCACAAATTTGCTGGACAAGCCAACCGCATCGAAGATCTGCGCGCCACAATAGGACTGGTAGGTGGAGATGCCCATCTTGGACATAACCTTGTGCAAACCCTTGCCCACGGCCTTGATGTAACGTGTCTGCGCCTCGTTGAAATCCAGGTCTTCCGGAAGTTCGGGAAGCATGTCCTGAATGGTCTCGAATACCAGATAGGGATTGATGGCTTCGGCGCCATAACCCGCCAGGGTGGCAAAATGATGCACTTCCAGCGCCGCGCCGGTTTCTACCACCAGCCCGGCCTCAGTGCGCAGGCCGTGGCGGATCAAATGATGATGCACAGCGGAGATAGCCAGCAACATGGGGATCGCCAGATTGTCGGTATCCACCCTTCTGTCAGACAAAATAAGGATATTGTTTCCGGCACGCACTGCTTGCTCTGCCTTGTCACACAAGGCATGCAGGGCCGCTTCCATGCCACTGGCGCCATCGGCTACGGGATAGGTGACACTCAGGGTAAGCGTACGGAATGCACCATCGCTGTTGTCCTCGATCTGGCGGATTTTCTCCAGGTCGGCATTGGTCAATACCGGCTGCTGCACTTCCAGGCGCATGTTCCCGCCGCCGGAACCCAGGCCCAGCAGGTTCGGCCGCGGACCGATCAGTGAAACCAGGGACATGACGATTTCTTCGCGGATCGGGTCGATGGGCGGGTTGGTGACCTGGGCGAAATTTTGTTTGAAATAGGTGCTCAAATGCCGCGCCCGGTTGGACAGTACCGATGGCGGGTTATCCGCTCCCATGGAGCCGATGGCTTCCTGGCCGGTGCACACCATGGGAGTGAGCAGAAACTTCAGGTCTTCACTGGAGTAACCGAAGGCCTGCTGACGATCCAGCAGCACATCCTCATCCGGCGCCATGGTGCCCACGGCGGGGGGCAGGTTTTCCAGATGAATCTGGGTTTTGTCCAGCCACTCCTGATAGGGCTTGGAAGCCGACAGCTCTGACTTGAGCTCCTCGTCGTCGATGATCCGCCCCTGCTCCATGTCGATGAGGAACATCTTGCCCGGCTGCAGGCGCCATTTCTTGACGATTTTTTCTTCGGGGATGTCCAGCACGCCCATTTCCGAGGCCATAACCACCAGGCCGTCATCGGTAATCAGATAACGGGCAGGACGCAGACCGTTGCGATCCAGGGTAGCGCCAATTTGCCTGCCGTCGGTAAAGGCAACAGCGGCAGGCCCGTCCCAGGGCTCCATCAGCGCGGCATGATATTCATAGAAAGCCCGGCGCTTATCGTCCATGAGATTGTTGCCGCTCCAGGCTTCAGGAATTAACAGCATCATGGCGTGAGCCATGGAATAGCCGCCCATGACCAGCAGCTCCAGGGCGTTGTCGAAACAGGCGGAATCGGACTGGCCTTCGGGGATCAGAGGCCAGATCTTGCCCAGGTCATCACCCAGGATATCCGAAGCCATGGAATGACGGCGTGCCGCCATCCAGTTGACATTGCCGCGCATGGTGTTGATCTCGCCATTATGCGCGATCATGCGGAAGGGATGGGCCAGATCCCAGGTGGGGAAAGTGTTGGTGGAAAAACGCTGATGCACCAGAGCCAGGGCTGATGTCAGGGTTTCGTCCTTGAGATCCGGGTAGTAATCCCCTACCTGGGCAGCCAGCAGCATGCCCTTGTAGATGATGGTGCGCGACGACAGGGAGGTAAAATAGAAATCTTCCTTACCCGTCAGATCCGAATCACGAACTTCGTTCTCCGCCTGCTTGCGCAATACGAAGAGCTTGCGCTCAAAAGTCGGCTGGTCTGTACAATTTTCGCCGCGGCCAATGAAAACCTGGCGAATGACTGGTTCCGTGGGAATGACGCTCTCGCCAAGATCGGCGTTGTTCACCGGCACATCGCGCCACCCCAGCAGTCTCTGCCCTTCCCGGGCGATGTATTTCTCCACGATCCCCTGGATCGCTGCACGGCTTTCCTCATTGGTTGGCAAAAACACCATGCCCACTGCATAGGCGCCAGCTTCGGGAAGGTCGAAACCCAACACCGAGCGAAAAAACGCATCAGGAATTTGCAGCAGAATGCCGGCCCCGTCACCCGCCTTGGGGTCTGCGCCCACGGCGCCACGGTGCGTCAGCCTGTCCAGAATGGTCAGACCCTGTGCGACAATGGCATGACTGCCATTGCCCTTGATATCAGCCACAAAACCAACGCCGCACGCATCGTGCTCGTTTGCCGGGTCATACAACCCCTGTTTCGGCGGCAAGGCACCGTAACTCATCGCAAACCTCTTCTTTTTGTTGGGGGTTGCAAGCCAGCGATGCCCGCAACCGGATCAGGATTCCGCCCCGAATGCTGCCATTCGGGATTACTGTCTGGCCGCTGTTCAAGCGGCAATCTGCGGACACAATCATGCGTCCGCAACGAACCCGCTAGGATACTGCAGTATGGTAATTCAGGCCAGTTTTTTTCTTCGGTTCGGCTGGCTTCAGGCGGTGTAACTGGTCAGCGTCTGATCCAGGGCATCGGGAGTAAATTCACTGGTAATCAATGCCTTGCCGATGCCGTTTAGCAGCACTAGGCGCAATTGTCCGGCCATCACTTTCTTGTCCACCGCCATCAGCTCCCTGAAGCGCGCTGCAGACAGTTCAGGGGGAGGAGAAACCGGCAGCCCGGCCGCACGAATCAGCGCCACAATGCGCTCTTCTTCTGCGGCGCTGAGCCAGCCCATGGTTCTGGACATGCGTGCGGCCATGCACATGCCGGCGCCCACAGCCTCACCATGCAACCAGACGCCATAGCCCATGCCGGTCTCGATGGCATGCCCGAAGGTATGGCCAAAATTCAGCAATGCCCGTTGCCCCGATTCCTTTTCATCTGCAGACACCACTGCGGATTTGATCGCACAGGAGCCTTCGATGGCATGAGCCAGTGCTTTTGGATCAAGATCACGCAAATCCCGGATGTGGGTCTCCAGCCAGGAAAAATACGCTGCATCGGCAATGATTCCATGCTTGATGACTTCGGCAAGGCCAGCGGACAGCTCCCGCGCAGGCAGTGTCTTCAGGGTATTAATATCGATGACTACTGCATTTGGCTGATAGAAGGAGCCAATCATGTTTTTCCCGAGAGGATGATTAACCCCGGTTTTTCCACCGACAGAAGAATCCACCTGGGAAAGCAGGGTGGTAGGTATCTGTATGAAATCCACCCCCCGCTGATAGCAGGCCGCAGCAAAGCCGGTCATGTCGCCGACAACCCCACCACCCAAAGCGATCAGCGTGCAGCCACGATCAAATCGATGCTCCAGCAACTGATCGAAAATCCGGTTCAGAACATCCAGGTTCTTATACTTTTCTCCATCCGGGAGAATCACCTGCTCTACCTGCAGCCCGGACAAGCTGCCCAGCAATTGCTCCATATAGAGCGGCGCAACAGTTTCATTGCTCACCACCAGCACCTGCCTGGACTGGATATGACGAAGCAGCAGCTCGCCATCACTTATCAGTTCTTGCCCGATGTAGATGGGATAGCTGCGCTCACCCAGATCAACATGCAATGTAGACAACAGCTCAGACACGGCAATCAGGCGCTTTCAAAATGCCGGACGACTTCCTTTACCACAGCCTGGGCAGAACGGCCTTCCGTGGAAACCACCAGATCGGCAATCTCGCGATACTGGGGATCGCGCTCTTCATTGAGCGATTTGAGCATTTCCAGTGGATCTTCCGTTTGCAGCAGGGGCCGGTTCTTGTCCTTGTAGGTGCGCTCGAATTGCTGCTCCGGAGAACAGGACAGGTAGATCACATAGCCTCTTGCCGCCAACAGACGCTGATTCTCAGGCTGGGTAACTGCGCCGCCACCTGTGGCCAGAACCACATTGTCCTGCTCAACCATGTCCGCAATGGCTTTCATTTCTCTACGGCGAAATCCATCTTCCCCTTCATATTCGAAAATTGTGGGGATATCCACGCCCGTGCGCCGCTGGATCTCCTGATCCGTGTCTTCAAACTCCAGACCAAGAGATTGGGCCAGCTGCCGACCGATGGTGGTCTTGCCCGCCCCCATGGGACCGACCAGAAAGATACGACTGGGTTTCAGCATATGTCAATCACCTGATAAAAAAACGCCGATTATACCTGAATATTTTTTTACGGCATGCCTCAATAGAAAAGGCACAGCCTTGGCCGTGCCTTTCCCAAACCTGCCCAAAGAAATCCTGCTAGCGCACGCTGAGGGAATCCTTGATGATTTTCGGTGTGATGAAAATCAGCAGTTCTTTTTTGTTGTCTGTATTCAGCCTTTGCTTGAACGCATGTCCGACGATGGGCAAATCACCAAAGAATGGTATTTTCTCTTCTTTGCTGGTTTTATTGCGTTCAAACACACCCCCAAGCACTATTGTTTCCCCATTGTCCACCAGCACCCGGGTTTCAACCTCACGCGTGTTCAGCGGAGGCACTCCCAGCACGGATCTGGTGAAATCTGCATCGTCCTTGGACACCAGCAGATCCATAATGATCCGGTCATCAGGGGTAATATGCGGAGTAACCTCAAGCTTCAGCACCGCCTCCTTGAAGGCAACAGTGGTGGCACCACTGGATGTGGATTTTTGATAGGGAATTTCCACACCCTGCTTGATGGTCGCCTTGTTCTGGTCGGAAGTGATCACCCGTGGACTGGATACGATCTCACCACGCCCTTCCTGTTGCATGGCGGTCAATTCCAGCTGCAGCAGGTAGGAACCCACTTTCCCCACCAGGAAGTTGATCGCGCCGCCTCGTCCAGGGGCAAGCTGCTGGGGCAGATTCACCATCAACGCCTCGGCGCCGCTAC
>JAJRUY010000317.1 GCA_024277555.1 Gammaproteobacteria bacterium
CGCCCAGATTGCCCGAACAGCCTGCAAGCCGATGAATGACATCGACTTTTGGCCGTTCGAACAATCTGAACGAAAATCTCTCCGGGAAAAATCTGGATTCCGGTGAAACATGCGGGTTAAGGTATTTCGGATGCTGGTTGGCGAACCGGGGGAATATGGTGTGTCAATACTTGATGCCTAGCCCGCATTTCTCACCGGGCCGGAAGCCCGTTATGGAAAAAGATCGATGATTCAGTCTGTAACCAATAATCAGACAATTGCCAACATCTTCACCCTGTCCTGTTCGGGTTTGTGCCCAATCCGGCTGCGCATTTTGCTTGATCCTCCTCAAACCATAGCTACTGCTATGCTTTTTGGACGATCAAGCAAGCTGCTTTGCTGGAATGACCGGAATTCCCGAACCCCGGTGAGAAATGCGGGCTAGGTGGCTCACAATTGCTTCCACTCCGGCTCTTCGCTTGATGGCCGGTATTCAAGCGGGTGCGTGCCATTGCCCCCCTGATTGCAATCATGGTTTTGGCTTTGTAAATGTCTGAACGGCGCAAAACAGACTGGAGCTTGCGGCTAGTCGTTGGTTCTGTCCTGCTGTGCCTGGCGATGCTTCTTACATGGCGGGGCTGGTTATCAGACCTGGACAATCTGCTCTATGACGGATTCATCCGCCAGATGGATACTCCAGTGTTGGATGAAATTATTGTTGTGGCGATTGACCCCAAGAGCCTGTCCAGCCTGGGGCGCTGGCCGTTTCCCCGCAGCTACCACGCCGATTTGCTGCAACAGCTGACCGGGGGAAGACCCGCGGCCATAGCTATGGACATAAATTTTGCAGAACCGGATCTACAGCACCCAGAGGATGACATCCGTCTGGTGCGCGCAGTGCAGGAGAGCGGGCGAGTGATACTGCCCGTGGTGCTGGAGCAATACAGTGCCGAGCCGGGACTCAGGGAGAGCTTGCCCACGCCTGCCCTGCACCAGGTGGTTGCTGCGCTGGGCCATGTAGATACAGAACTGGATGCTGATGGCATTGCCAGGTCTGCATTTCTCATGGCGGGGCTGGGCAAGCCCCGTTGGCCGGCGCTATCGCTGGCCATGGCACAGGTCGGAGGAGGGTGGCCAGCTGCAAAGCCTCTCCCCGAATCCGGAAAAACCCCTGTCTATACCAGTACAGTTTCGGGTGTGTGGCGACGCCACCATCAGGTGCTGGTTCCTTTCCCTGCATCCGGCAATGATCTTGCGGTGGTTTCCTATGTGGATGCCATGACCGGAGCTGTGCCGAACACCAGATTTCGCGACAAGTATGTACTGATAGGCGCTACCGCACCTGGTTTGGGAGACAACATTCCGACGCCGATTTCTGCTTCCGGGCGGCCGGTTGCCGGGGTGGAGTTTAATGCGTATGTACTGAATGCCTTGTTGCAGAACAGGTTGATTGTTCCTGTGTCCCTGAATCTGCAACTCCTGCTTAACGCTGCATTGATTGTGCTGATGGTGCTGTTTTACCGACCCCGTGGATGGGGGTATGTATATGGGATCGCCTCGTTGTCAATTGTTGTATTGGGGGCGGACTACCTGCTGCTTTCCCGGTTCCAGTACTGGTATCCTCCCGCGGTTATGCTGCTTAGTATCGTGCTTTTTTTCCTTATAGCAAATGGGCACCAATTGAGAAGACTCATGCGGGTGCTGTTCGAGGAGAGGCAGCTGTCACAAACAGCGTTGACGGCAATTGGTGATGCAGTTATCCATCTGGATGACCAGGGGCAGATCCGCAAATTCAATCCCATGGCAGAAAAGCTTTCCGGGCTGGATGCAAACAAGGCGGAAGGAAAGCTGGTAGATGAAGTGTTCCGGCTGGTCTGTACCACCAATGGCAGCAGGTTTTCCCTGCAGGAATATCTGCAACGAAAGCAGCCGTTATATGATCGGATTCTGTCCCTGAAGAATGTACGGGATGAGGAGTACCAGGTGCATATGGCTCTCAATACTGTTCCCGGCACGGAAGGCAGCGCCCAGATGACGGTTATGGTGCTGACTGATGTAAGCAAGGAATATGTCCTGGCAAATGCGGTTGCTTACAGGGAAACACACAATATTCTTACTAATCTGCCAAACCAGGATTTGATCGTCAAGCACCTGGACAGTGCCCTGCAAAGAGGATCGGAGGCCAAAACCCAAGTGGCTGTTGTAGATCTTGATATCGATCATTTCTCCCAAATCAATGAAGTGCGCGGGATCGATATTGGCAACCAGCTGCTGCAGGCAGTGGCTTACAGGCTGCATGAACTCCTCGGTGGGCAGGTGGAGATCGGCCACATTGGTGGCGACGAGTTTTTGCTGATCCTTGAAGAGCAGAAGATCGACAGGCCCATTGAAGAAATGGTGAAGCTGGTGTTTACGCTGTTTGCGCGTCCTTTGCATGTTGTTGGCCATGAGATGCGTATCTCGCTTACCCTGGGGGTGAGCATCTATCCAGCGCACGGCAACAATCCAGAGTTGCTGATTGGCCGCGCCGGAACGGCCATGCACCGTGGCAAAAAGAAAGGTGGCGGGCAGATTGCCTACTATGCACCAGGCATGCAGGATCAGGCCAATCGTGCTTTGGAAATCGAATCCTTGCTTCATCGGGCGCTGGAATCGGGAGGGTTTGAGGTTTTCTACCAGCCATTGATACAGGCATCTAGCTTGAAAATCACTGGTGTAGAGGCTCTGGCGCGATTGCGGGACGCAAACGACACCTATATCAGCCCGGATGAGTTTATCGAGGTGGCAGAAAAGGTTGGCTTGATTGCCGAAATGGGCTATCAGCAACTGTACAGAGCCTGTACGCAGCTCCAGCAATGGCAAAAGCTTGGCTTTGCATTGCGCCTTTCCTACAATTTTTCACCCAGGCAAATGGGGAGTACTGATCTTGTTGAAAGAATCGGGCAAATTCTGAAGCACACGGGGTTTGACCCCCGGTCGCTGGATTTCGAGGTTACGGAAAGTCTGTTGCTGTCCAATGATCAATTGGTGGAAAAAGTTTTAACACAGATTCAGGCAATGGGTATCGGAGTGGTGATTGATGATTTTGGCACTGGCTACAGTGCAATGAGTTATCTGACCCGTTTTCACTTTGACCGCCTCAAGATCGACAAATCCTTTGTCAGCAGCCTGAACAGCAGCTCAGGCTCCCGTGCGATTACCTCGGCTATTATTACCATGGCCCATGATCTCGAGATGGAGGTGGTGGCAGAAGGTGTGGAAACTGCCGGGCAATATGAACTGCTGCTTTCCCAGGGTTGTGATGAAGTGCAGGGGTATTTTTTGGGGAGACCCATGCCGGCACAGAAAATCCAGGAATACATGGTTGCCAATCGGGGATATGTCCGGTTGACTTCGTGAATTAGAAAGAAGCGAGAAATTTGACAGTGAGAACCGTTCAAATGCTTGAAAAAACTTGAAATCCCTTCGTTGTTCTCTTAAAATCCGCGCTCCTGATCGGCTTTCGGGTCGATTC
Organism: Gammaproteobacteria bacterium; assembly: GCA_024277555.1. Classification (GTDB taxonomy): domain Bacteria; phylum Pseudomonadota; class Gammaproteobacteria; order Chromatiales; family Chromatiaceae; genus Thiolapillus. Next base: position 3,494 of record JAJRUY010000317.1, read on the forward strand.
TCCTTGCCTCACCGCATATGCGGGAGGCTGTTTACTAGCCATAAGGAGCTACAATGCGACACTATGAAATCGTTTTCATGGTTCATCCGGACCAGAGCGAGCAAGTGCCCTCCATGACCGAGCGTTATGTTGCCAGCATCAATGAAGATGGCGGCAAGATTCATCGCTTGGAAGACTGGGGCCGCCGCCAGCTTGCCTATCCCATCAACAAACTGCACAAGGCACATTATGTGCTGATGAACATAGAGTGCGAAAGTAGCACCCTGAAAGATCTGGAGACTGCTTTCCGTTTCAATGATGCAGTGATTCGTCATCTGACTATCCGTCGTGATGATGCCCTGACTGAACCATCTCTGCTGGCCAAGGCTGAAGAGAAAGAAGCGGCTCCCGAAGCTGCAGCCTGATACCTCAGAGGAGTATAAATATGTCACGTTACATGCGTCGTAGAAAATATTGCCGTTTCACTGTTGAAGGCATTACCGAGATCGATTACAAGGATCTTGGCCTGCTGAAGCAGTATGTAAGCGATTCGGGCAAGATTGTCCCCAGCCGTATTACCGGCACCAGCGCCAAGTATCAGCGTCAGTTGGCTACAGCCATCAAGCACGCACGTTTTCTGGCGCTAGTGCCTTATACCGACTCCCATAAATAACTTCCATATAGCTTTAATAAAGCCTGGTATGGCTTTGTTATTCAAGAGGAAAGAGTGAATGGCTCTCTGTGGAGTTTGCAGCCGGACAAACTTGTGTTTGTCGCTGCTGTATTAAAGAAAGCCTGATGAAAGCCCTGGCCGCCTTCATCATGAAAGGTCGCATGCAGGCCGTCATGGTAGCTTCGGTGTTTACCGTGCTGGCATTGCTGATCACTCCCCTGGGGATTGCCGGTTCTGCTGTTGTCGCGCTGGTTGTCCTGAGAAAGGGGGCGCGGGAAGGCCTGCTGGTTGTGGCTCTGGGCGGTGCGGCGCTTGCGATTCTGGGAATGCTGCTTTTTGGGCAACCATTGTCCCTGGCGATTGCCGGCGCCCTGTTGTGGCTGCCCATGTTGGTGCTGGGAGAGGTGTTGCGCGCAACCCGTTCCCTGCGGCTGGTGATTGAACTTGCAGTGTTATTGGGTGCATTGATTATTGGCGTTCAGTACCTGTTGCTTGATGATGTGGTTCTGTTCTGGTCCGGGATACTGGAAGAATACAGTTCCCAGATGATGGATGCCAGCGTGGTCAGTGATGCTGACCGCAAAGCCATGGTGGCGGATGTGGCTCCCTGGATGGCGGGTGGCATGGGGGCGGCCTGGTTTTTGCAGCTGGCCTTGTCCCTGTTTCTGGCCAGGAGCTGGCAGGCCGCTTTATACAATCCGGGCGGTTTTGCTGAAGAGCTTCGGCAATTGCGCTTCGGGCGCTGGTTGCTGATTCTGGTGCCTTTGCTGCTGGTGGTGGGCAGCCTTTCAGATGCTCCGGGATTTGTTTCACAGCTGGCGCTGGTAGGCATGGCGGCTTTCTTTTTGCAGGGCGTAGCCTTGGTGCACGGCCTGGTGCGGGAGTTCAAGGGTAACCAGGGGTGGTTGATCGGATTTTATGTATTGTTGGTCATTGGCATGCCGGCGAGTTTTACTGCAGTGTCTGCTGCGGGCTTTGCTGATGGCTGGTTGAATTTTCGGGCGAGAGTCCGAGCTCGCAACCCCAAGGGTGACGAGTAAATAATGAGGTACAAGTAAAATGGAAGTGATTCTTCTGGATAAAGTGAGTGGCCTGGGTGATCTGGGCGACAAGGTTGCAGTAAAATCCGGCTATGGCCGCAATTTTCTGATTCCCAGTGGCAAGGCGATTCCCGCCACCAGAACCAGCCTTGAGGAATTTGAAAAGCGCCGTGCGGAACTGGAGAAAGAGGCTGCCGAAAAACTGGCTGTAGCGGAATCCAGGAAAGCGGCGGTGGAAGGCCTGAGTGGCATTACCATCAGCCACAAGGCGGGTGAGGAAGGCAAGTTGTTCGGCTCTGTAGGCACCATAGATATTTCTAATGCCTGCACCGAGGCAGGTGTCGCCGTGGAAAAGAACGAAATCCGCCTTCCGGACGGGCCCATGCGCGCCACGGGGGAGTTCGATGTGGTGCTGCATCTGCATCCGGATGTGAACGCCGCTCTGAAAGTAATTATCATCGCTGAAGAATGATGCCGGAGCAGTCCGGGGTTTGAGGACGATCTGTTTGTGCCGTATTTAACCCGCATTTATCACCGGGTCGGAAGCCGGTCATGGAAAAAACCGATGGCTCAATCTGTTACCAATAACCGGACAATTGCCAACATCTTCACCCTGTCCTGTTCTGGTTTGTGTTCAATTCGGCTACGCATTTTGCCCGATCGAACAAACTGCTTTTCCGGGTCGACCGGAATTCCCGAACCCCGGTGAGAAATGCGGGTTAAAGCAGAATCTGCCGCCCCCAGCCAAAAGTTAAGGTGATGCTGTAAAAAACTACGATAAGACATTGTCTCATCGTAGTTTTTTGTTTTATTGCTTGTCCGCTGTTCTCAAAGGCGCATTTTTTCTGTAACCTTTCTGCATGTCATTTGATACCTCTTTTTCCGAATCTGTTCCCGACTACCCTGAAGCCGATCAGGAAATGGAACAGTTGCGCATTCCCCCTCATTCCGTGCAGGCGGAGCAATCGGTGATTGGAGGACTGATGCTGGATAACAGCACCTGGGATCAAATAGCCGACCGGGTGGGGTCCAGGGATTTTTATCGCCGTGAACATCAACTGATTTTTTCTGTAATCCAGATTCTTGCCGATGAACAGAAGCCATTTGACGTAGTTACCCTGGCCGAAGAACTGGAGCGCCGGGAGGAGCTGGATGATGTGGGAGGCTTGCCCTATCTGGCGGCTCTGGCGGAAGATACGCCCAGCGCAGCCAATATTCGCGCCTATGCGGATATCGTGCGGGAGCATTCGGTTACCCGCCAGCTGATTCGTGTTGGCACTGAAATCGCGGAAAGCGGCTTCCGCCCGGAAGGGCGCAAGGTGGCTGAATTGCTGGACAGTGCGGAAAGCAAGGTGTTCCAGATCGCCGAGCAGCGCCAGAAAGAAGGTGAGGGGTTTCAGGCCATCAAAGGCTTGCTGGTCAAGGCCATCGACCGCATCGAGGAACTGCAAAGCAGCGACGATCCGATTACGGGCATCAGCACGGGGTTCGATGATTTTGATGACAAGACCTCAGGGTTGCAGCCCGCCGACCTGGTCATCGTGGCGGGGCGCCCCTCTATGGGCAAGACCACCTTTGCCATGAATATCGCTGAAAATGCGGCCATAAAGTCCGATCTTCCGGTGGCGGTGTTTTCCATGGAAATGCCCGGAGAAGCACTGACCATGCGCATGATTGCTTCTTTGGGACGCATCGACGGCCACCGTATCCGCACCGGAAAGCTCGAAGATGATGAATGGCCGCGCCTCACCTCCGCCATCAATATTCTGAATCAGACCAAATTGTTTATCGACGATACGCCAGCGCTCAGCCCCACGGATTTGCGGGCCAGGGCGCGGCGCCTGATGCGCGAGCAGGGCGGCAAGCTGGGGTTGGTTGTCATAGACTATTTGCAGCTGATGCAGATCCCCGGCGGTGGGGAGAATCGTACCAATGAAATTTCCACCATATCGCGCAGCCTCAAGGCATTGGCCAAGGAACTGAACTGTCCGGTAGTGGCATTATCCCAGTTGAATCGCAGCCTGGAGCAACGCCCCAACAAGCGCCCCATCATGTCTGATTTGCGTGAATCAGGCGCCATCGAGCAGGATGCGGATCTGGTGGTGTTCATCTACCGGGATGAGGTCTACAATGAAGAGAGTGCCGACAAAGGCATGGCGGAAATCATCATCGGCAAGCAGCGTAACGGCCCCATCGGCACCGTACGCCTGACGTTTCTGGGCCAGTTCACCAAGTTCGAGAATTATATCAATCCGGTTTATGGTGATCCTGTACATTGAGCCGTACCCCCCTCACTGAGCTGCCAGTTTGATGCCTTTTTCTCCATGGATAGAAATTGACCGCAAGGCATTGCAGCACAATCTGGGTGTGGTGCGAAAACATGCACCCCGTTCCAGGGTGATGGCCGTAATCAAGGCCGACGCATACGGGCATGGCGTGCTGCCAGTTGCCGCTGCTCTTGGGGGAGCAGATGCCTTTGCCGTGGCGCGGATCGAGGAAGCTACCCAGCTGCGCGAAGCCGGCATTGACAAGCAACTACTGGTGCTGTCCGGCGCTCATGATAAACAGGAGCTGCTCCAGGCATCCCAGCTGGGGGTGGATCTGGTCGTGCATCATGCCACCCAATTTGCGCTCTTGGCGGAAACCGCAATGCCGCGTCCCGTAGTTGTGTGGCTGAAGCTCGATACCGGCATGAACCGCTTGGGGTTTCCACCGCAACAGACGGAAAAACTGCTTTCCCGGCTGCAGCATTTGCCTGGTGTTGCAAAGGTGGCCGGGTTTCTCACTCATCTGGCGAATGCCGATGACCTGGGGGATGATTTTACTCCGCTTCAGCTGCAGCGCTTTTCCAGGGCGACTGCCGGGTTCAATCTGCCGCTGTCGATTGCAAATTCTGCGGGCATTCTGGGCTGGCCGCCCAGCCATGCGGACTGGGTGCGTCCCGGCATCATGCTTTATGGTGCTTCCCCGTTTTTCTCGCCGCTGGAAGAGCTGCGTCCGGCAATGACTTTTGCATCACGGCTGATTTCCGTCAAGACGGTACAGGCCGGTGAACCCGTTGGCTATGGCGGCATTTGGCAGGCATCGAAATCCATGCCTGTAGGGGTGGTGGCAGCAGGTTATGGTGATGGTTATCCGCGGGAAATGCCTGCGGGAACGCCAGTGCTGCTCAACAATCAGAAGGTTCCCGTTGTGGGCCGTGTCTCCATGGATATGCTGATGGTGGATTTGCATCAGCAGCCACAGGCGCGAGTCGGTGATGAGGTGGTTCTCTGGGGGCGTGGCTTGCCAGCGGAAACCATCGCAGCGGCGGCAGAAACCATTTCTTACACCCTGTTTTGCGGAATCACCTCGAGAGTGCAGCGCCGGGAGCGCTAGGAGCACTGATGGCAAAAGCCAAAATCTTGTATGCCTGCCGGGATTGCGGCAGCGGTTTCCCCAAATGGTCCGGGCAGTGTTCCGATTGCGGTGCCTGGAATACCCTGGAAGAATCGGCTGCCCGGCTGAGCGGAAATACAGCTCCACGTTTTGCCGGTTACAGTGGTGATGCAGCTGCCGCCATGATTCGCCCCCTGTCTGCGGTAGATGCAGAAAAAACCCTGCGTACCGCCACGGGATTGCCCGAGTTGGATCGGGTGCTGGGAGGGGGTTTGGTGCAGGGTTCAGTCGTGCTCATCGGCGGCGATCCAGGCATCGGAAAATCCACCCTGCTGATCCAGGCTCTGGCGAGCCTCTCGGAGCATATGGATCCCCTGTACGTCAGTGGTGAGGAATCTGCCGAGCAAATCAGCATGCGGGCTGCGCGTCTGGGTTTGCCTGTGGACAGGCTGCAGTTGCTCACGGAGACCTGTGTGGAGCGCATACTGGCTCTGGCGGACAAGCATCGCCCCAGCGTAATGGTCATGGATTCCATCCAGACTTTCTATTCGGAACAACTGCAATCTGCGCCGGGAGCAGTGGCCCAGGTACGTGAATCTGCCGCGCAGCTGGTGCGTTTTGCAAAACAGACTGGCATCAGCCTGTTCCTGGTAGGGCATGTTACCAAGGAAGGAGCGCTGGCTGGCCCCAGGGTGCTGGAGCATATGGTTGATACCGTGCTGTATTTTGAGGGCGAGGCAGGCAGCCAGATCCGCTTGGTACGGGCGATCAAGAACCGGTTCGGGGCAGTGAACGAGCTGGGCGTATTCGCCATGACGGACAAGGGGCTCAGGGAAGTGAGCAATCCTTCGGCTATTTTTCTTTCCCGCCACGAAGAACAGGTATGCGGCAGCGCTATCCTGGTAACTCGGGAGGGCACACGCCCCATGCTGGTAGAAGTACAGGCGCTGGTGGATCAAAGCTCCCTGGGAAACCCGCGGCGCGTGGCTCTGGGGCTGGAACAGAATCGCCTGGCCATGTTGCTGGCGGTGCTGCACCGTCATGGCGGGATCAGCATGGTTGATCAGGATGTTTTTCTGAACGTCGTGGGTGGCGTACGGGTGACAGAAACAGCGGCTGATCTGCCGGTGCTGCTGTCGGTGTTGTCCAGCTTTCGTGACCGGCCCTTGCCCCCGGGGCTGGCGGCTTTCGGAGAAGTGGGCCTGGCCGGAGAGATCAGGCCGGTTCCCAGTGGCGAAGATCGCGTGCGCGAGGCCGCCAAGCACGGCTTCAAGCGCATTCTTCTGCCCGGCGCCAACCGACCGCGCAAGGCGGTAAAAGGTATTGAGGTGATACCGGTGCAGCGTCTTTCCCAGGCTTTGTCTGTTATTTTCGAGGAATGACTGCTTA
>JAJRUY010000318.1 GCA_024277555.1 Gammaproteobacteria bacterium
GATGAGTGAAGAAATATCGTCTCTGGGCAACAAGATCGGTGCAAGGGCGGACTTAACAAACACCCGGCAACATATTGCACTTTGCTAATATAGATGCAATGGTTAATAAAAACAGCATCTTATGTTGTTATTCCAGTGTCCTGGTGAAATATCCGGGCTAGAGCTTTCAGAAGCTTTGATTCGGTCTGTCGACCAGAGCCCTGAATCCTGGCCTCGGCAATTGCTCGACAACTGCTCCTGCGTTGTTCTATTATGATACATCCCTGTATCTACCCTGCATTGCTCTGCCTTCGCCCATCCAGGGACTTGTGCGCCAGGATGACGGTTCAATCAGATGTCTGCATCCATCCACACGGGGCAGTGATCGGAAGGCTTTTCCATGCCCCGAATATCATAGGCAATGCCAGCATCCTTGAGGCCCGCAATCAGGGAGCCGCTACCGAGCAACAGATCAATGCGCAAACCACGCCTGGGTTCGCGGCTGAACCCCTTGCTGCGATAGTCAAACCAGCTGAACAGGTTGTCTTCTTCCGGTTGACGCTCCCGCCAGCTATCATGCAAGCCCCACGCCATCAGTTGTTGCAGCCACTCCCGTTCTTCCGGCAAAAAAGAGCATTTTCCCGTACGCAACCAGCGCTTGGCATTGTCGGGGCCAATGCCAATATCCAGATCCGTTGGTGCGATATTCATATCACCGATAATAGCCAAGTGCTGTTCAGGTGAAAAATCCTGATGCAGCCATTGGGTCAGATCCGCGTAGAATTTTTGTTTTGCAGGAAATTTCAACGGATGGTCTCGGCTCTCTCCCTGGGGAAAGTAACCGTTGATAATGGTAATTTCTTCCCCGCCCGGGGTTTTGTACACTCCGGTGATCAGGCGTTTCTGACCATCTTCATCATCACCAGGCAAGCCCCGGATGACCTCGATGGCGGGATCACGGGACATCAGCGCCACCCCGTAATGCCCTTTCTGACCGTAAAAATCAACGTGATAACCAAGATCCTCGATCATTTCACGGGGAAACTCGCTGTCCTGTACCTTTATTTCCTGCAGGCCGATGATATCGGGCTGGTAATTGTCCACCAGTGCTTCGAGCTGGTGAGGCCGGGCACGAATGCCGTTGACGTTGAATGAAACGATGCGCATGAAAAAATCCTATTTGGTCAGAAAGCCTTCCAGCACATCCAGAAACGCCTGGGGCTGCTCGGCGTATACCCAGTGGCCGGCACCGGAAACTTCCAGCAGTTCCGCCAGGGGAAACAATGTCTTGATCCGGGACAGGCTTTGCTTTTCGATATAGTCTGAATTCCCGCCTTTGATAAAACAACACTTTTCTGTATAAGGTTGTACGGAAAGTGCTTCCGGAAACTCGCTGATGATATCCAGCCCATGACGCAAGGCTTGCAGATTGTTCCGCCAGCGCCAGCCCTTTTCGCTATGTTGCAGGTTTTGCAGCATGTGATCCCGCACCGCCTTGTCCGCAATGCTTGGGGCCAGTAGTTCATCCGCATGGGCGCGACTGGTGATTTGCTCCAGGGGCAGCGCCAACAATGCATCCAGCAGCATGGCCAGACGCCCATTGTAGGTGACAGGCGCTATATCAACCACGCCCAGACGTTCCACACAACCGGGATGGGTCAGTGCCAGCACCATGGCAGTTTTGCCACCCATGCTGTGACCGATCACCACGGATCGGGGAATTTCCAGATCATCCAGCAGTTCCACGACATCGGCGGCCATGGCTGTATAGGAAACATCAGGGTCGTGGGGCGAACGGCCATGGTTGCGCAAATCGGGCACAATCACCCGGCGGGTTTGGCCAAGCTTTCTGGCGATCCGTTGCCAATTCACCAGGGAACCGAGTAGCCCGTGGAGGAGCAGCACGGGTACGTCACCCCTGGATTTACCAAATTGCCGAAAATAGAGTTTCATGCATCAGCGAATCAGCTGAATATCCAGTCCCAGAGACAAATGCCGCCAGGCGCGGTCGGCGGTCATTACCGGCAGGCCGGATTCCAGGGCCAGGGCCAGGCAGGCACGATCAGCCAAGGAAAGGCCGGCCTTGGGAACCGCTTCCCAAAGCCGCGCTGCAGTTTGCGCCTGGGCGGGGGTGAAGGCTTCGAAGGTGATGCCCATGTCCTGAAATTCTTCCTCCATCCCCTCCACATCCACTCCAAGCCGCAGGGACTTCTGCAATACTTCCGACCAATTCACTGCAGAAACCAGCGCCCCTTCCAGACGGGATATCACAGCGGCATCTCCCGGTTCCCCATGAAGAAAGGCCAGCAGGGCGGAAGCATCCATGACAACTCTCATCTGCCGCCTCTTTTCTCCATTTGCGCCTTTTCACGACAGGCTTCCTCGCGGCGTTCCGCAATAAGCTCATCAGCCAGGCTGACATCATCGGGAATATGGCTGAAACGGTTCTGCAAACGCCTGGCAATATTCTCACGGCGTTCCAGAACCAGCCGGTTGCCCTCGACACGGGCCACGAGCCGCTCGCCGGGCTTGAGGTTCATGGCCTTGCGCAAAGCAGCGGGAATCACCACCCTGCCCTGGGCGCCGACCTGGACTTCGTTAGGGTTGACTGGCATTTCAATTCTCCTGTGCCACTAACGAAACATTGTGGCACAAGATGGATGGGCATGCCAAATTTCACCGGAAACGACAGCACGGTCAACGGCTGCCATAAAAGCCTATTTCTTGCGCTGTGGCGGCAGGTCGGTACAGCTGCCCTCGGCCACTTCCGCTGCCATGCCTATGCTTTCATTCAGAGTGGGATGGGGGTGGATGGTCAGACCTATATCCTCAGCATCGGCGCCCATCTCCAGAGCCAGCACCGTCTCACCAATGAGCTCACCAGCATTCACACCCACAATGCCAGCACCCAGGATGCGCTTGTTGTCCGGATCGAAGAGCAGTTTGGTCATGCCTTCTTCCCGGCCCACGCCAATGGCGCGGCC
>JAJRUY010000319.1 GCA_024277555.1 Gammaproteobacteria bacterium
CGCAGAATATTGATCACGCCATCCCGCGTGGGATTCATTCCCACATGCTCCAGAACCAGATCCGAACCCGGCGCAATGCTGGCGCCTACCAGAAAGAAGGCCGCCGAGGAAATATCTGCCGGCACGTCGATATCACAGGCAGCCAGCCTGCCTCCGCCCTGGAGACAGATGCGATTGCCTTCACGCCGCACATCATAACCAAACCCCTGCAACATGCGTTCCGTATGATCACGGGTCGGAGCAGGCTCGGTGACACAGGTTTCCCCCTCCGCATACAGGCCCGCCAGCAGTACACAGGATTTTACCTGGGCGCTGGCTACAGGCAGCTCATAGCCAATGCCATGCAGGGTTTCCACCGGCCTGATATGCAAAGGCGCAGTACCGGCAGCCGTGGTATCCACCCTGGATCCCATCAGCGCCAATGGTTCCGTTACCCGGCGCATGGGACGACCAGACAAAGAGGTATCTCCCGTCAGGATCAGATCCAGCCCCTGTCCCGCCAGCAGACCGGCCAGCAAGCGCATGGAAGTGCCGGAGTTCCCCAGATCCAGGGGATGATGCGGTGCTTTCAGACCTTCCCTGCCCACCCCATGAATCACCACCTGCCCGCCATCTGGGCCTTCGATTTTTACCCCCATGGCGCGAAATGCTTCCAGGGTAGCCATACTGTCTTCCCCCTCCAGAAAGCCACTGACGCGGGTTACACCGTCTGCCAAAGAGCCGAGCATGATGGAGCGATGGGAAATGGATTTGTCTCCAGGTACGCGAATACTCCCGCAAAGCGCACCTCCGGGAGAGACATGAAATTCTGTTAGTGAATCAGACAAAACACGACCTCATATTCATGAAAAATAGCGCACTCAGGTGGTGGAATCATTATCCAGCCCGTCTACAAACCTGTCCCGCGCCGCCTTGGCCCTGGCAAACACCTCCAGCAGATGCTCTCCATCCCCCTTGGCGATGGTTTGCGCCAGATCATTCATTTCTTCAGCAAATGCCGCCAGCATCTTGCTCAATGCCGGGCCGTTGGCCACGCAGATATCTCGCCACATCACCGGATTACTGGAGGCAATACGGGTAAAATCACGAAACCCTCCTGCTGCATAGCGAAAGATTTCATCCTTCCCTTCCATTCTCGCCAGGGTATCCACCAGGCCAAAAGCCAGCATGTGCGGCAGATGGCTGGTTGCCGCCAATACTTCATCATGGTGCTCCACCGACATTTCACTTACCTCGGCGCCGCAAGCTTCCCACATGCGGCGCACCCTGGCGGTAGGCTGGAGATCCGTCTCTTCCACGGGGGTCAGAATCACACGGCGGTTCCGGTACAGTGCAACAGATGAAGCCTCCACCCCGTTTTTTTCCTTTCCGGCGATAGGGTGCCCTGGCACCAGCATGGGCGGCATTTGCCCAAACACGGCTTTGGCATCCGCCACTACGCTGCCTTTGCAGCTGCCGCCATCGGTAATCACGGCTTGCGGCGCCAGATGTCCCCGCATGGCAGAGAAGGCATCTTTCATTGCCCCCAGAGGGGTAGCCAGAAAGATCATATCTGCGCCTTCCACGGCCTCGGCTATATCCTGGGAATATCCATCAATCACGCCCAGCTCCAGTGCTTTCTCCAGGTTTTCCCTGCTGCGGCCACAACCAATAATCTCCTCGGCTGCTCCTGCTTCACGCAAGGCTCGCGCCAGGGAGCCACCAATCAGACCCACGCCAATAACCACCAAACGCTTGATCATGCCACCAGCACCTCTTGCAGCGCTTCGAGAAAGCGCTGATTCTCCGCTTCCGTACCCACTGTCACCCGAATATGCTCCGGCAGGTCATAGTTTGCCACGGGACGCACGATGACCCCCCTTTCCAGCAGCTGCTGGTATATTTGGGCGCCATTGCGCCGCAGATTTACAGTAATAAAATTCCCAATGGAAGGAATCCAGTCCAAACCCATTGCCGCAAAGACAGCAGCAAGTTGCACCAGTCCTGCGGCATTGGTCTTCCGGCTGTGTTGCAGAAATTCCTCATCATCCAGCGCCGCCTCGGCTGCTGCAAGGGCAGGCATATTTACGTTAAAAGGGTGGCGCACACGGCCGATCAAATCGATCAGGGCAGCACTGGCCATACCATAGCCAATACGCAGCCCGGCCAGCCCGTAGATCTTGGAAAAAGTACGGGTGACAACAAGATTGGGAAACATCGCCAGCCAATCTGCTCCGTCGGGAAAATCAGCCTCCATGACATATTCGGTGTAGGCCTCATCCAGCACCACGATGACTTCCCCCGGCAGATCCCGCAGAAACTGTTGAAGCTCGTCTGCCCGCAACCAGGTTCCGGTGGGATTATTGGGGTTGGCGATAAACACCACTCTGGTAGCCTCATCCACCAGCGCTGCCATCGCCTCCAGATCATGGCCATAGGGCATGCTTTCATGATCGGGAGGATGTGAGGCAGCCACACGGCATTTCGCCCCCGCTGCCGTGGTGTAGATGGGGTACATGGCAAAGCTGTAGCGGGAAAACACCGCATTGCTTCCAGGAGCAAGAAACGTCCGCGCCACCATGTCGATCACATCGCTGGAGCCGGCGCCCAGGAGCAGTTGCTGCGGCTCCAACCCATACTTGTGCGCCAACCGCGCCTTCAAGCGGAAACCGCTATCATCCGGGTACAGGTTGATCCCGGATATGGCCCGGCCAGCCGCTTCCATGCCCAAGGGACTGGGGCCCAGAGGATTCTCATTCGACGCCAGCTTGATGGTTCCGGACAACCCCAGCTCGCGTTCCAGTTCATCAATTGGCTTGCCCGGAACATAAGGGCTCAGGTCATTGATGCCTGGTGCAGTGAAAGCAGAAAAATCAGTCATGTTCTAACAGCATGCTCAAGAAAATGAGCCATCTATTCTAACCCGAACTTTAGGGCATAGTTGCATGGAAATGCCCGCCAGCCAGCCTTTTCTGGTTTTTATTGCAGGGATACGATAGGATCAGAAACAACGGTAACAAATACACATTCAGAGCAATACCATGAAAAAAATCATCCTGGCAACAGCCCTCATTTCTCTCACATCCCTGCTTGGAATCACTGGCTGCAGCACCATGGAAGGAATTGGCAAGGACATCCAGAAAGGCGGGGAAGCAATAGAGAGCACAGCCAGAAAATACTGACGCGGAACCCGACCGCACAGATTCTGCTCCCCTCCTTCTGCCTGCCCACGGCCATCGCGACAAAAGACAACAGCGCCGGGCCTTGCCCTGAGCGCCTTCCTGTTCCATATGCAGTGCATCGACCCATACCTATCGTAGGAATGAGCTCTTAACCCGCATTTCTCACCGAGCCGGAAGCCCGTTATGGAAAAAGATCGATGATTCAGTCTGTTACCAATAGTCAGACAATTGCCAACATCTTCACCCTGTCCTGTTCGGGTTTGTGCCCGCTCTGGAGGCGCGTTTTGCCAGATCGACCGGAATTCCCGAACCCCAGTGAGAAATACGGGTTAATATCGACCTGGTAATCAAATGTTGCTCCTCCGGCCATGACTTTGATTGCTCTGGCGGATGCTGGAGCTATGCTCGAATCTGGTGTATGAGCTGAGTTGAAGAAGGCGGCATGTTGAATTATATGAAAAACACGGCAAAAACCAGCATCGAGAAACAACAACATACCCCGATGATGCAGCAATACCTGCGCATCAAGTCCAGCCATCCGGATATGCTGGTGTTTTATCGTATGGGAGATTTCTACGAGCTGTTTTTCGATGATGCCGAGAAAGCCGCCCGTTTGCTGGATATTACCCTTACCGCCCGGGGCAAGTCAGCGGGCAAGCCGATTCCCATGGCGGGTATTCCCTACCATGCTGCCGATAATTATCTGGCGCGACTGATTCGCCAGGGTGAGTCTGTCGCCATCTGTGAACAGATTGGCGATCCCGCCACCAGCAAGGGGCCGGTAGAGCGCAAGGTGGTGCGCATTGTCACCCCCGGCACAGTCACAGACGAGGCCTTGCTGGAAGAGCGCCAGGACAATCTGCTGGCCGCCGTATGGGAGCACAAGAGATGTTATGGCCTGGCCACCCTGAACCTTGGCAGTGGCCGCTTTACGGTACAGGAACTGCACGGCAACGAAGCGCTATCTGGCGAGCTGGAAAGACTCAAACCCGCCGAACTGCTGCTCGAAGAAGACTGGCCATTGCCTGCCGGGACACCCCAGTGCCGCAGCCTGACCCGCCGCCCGGCTTGGCATTTTGATGCGGATACCGCCCAACAGCTGCTTAAAAGGCAGTTCGGCACCCAGGATCTGTCCGGGTTCGGGGTAAATGACATGAATTTGGCAATCATGGCGGCTGGCGCCCTGTTGCAATATGTACAGGATACCCAGCAAGCCGCCTTGCCCCATATCACCTCCCTGCGGGTGGAGCACCGCGAGGATGCCCTGGTCATCGACGCCGCCACCCGGCGTAACCTGGAAATCGACCAATCCCAGTCCGGGCAAAAACAGCATTCTCTGACCGGCCTTCTGGATCAGACTTCCACCGCCATGGGCAGCCGCCTGTTGCGGCGCTGGATAAATCGCCCCCTGCACCAGCCAGACGCCATTCGCGCCAGGCACGATGCAATTGAAGAGTTATTGGAGCAGGGGCAACTGCCCGAGTTGCAGAAACTGTTTTCCGGCATTGGCGATATCGAAAGAGTTCTGGCGCGCATCGCCCTGAAAACCGCCCGCCCCCGGGATCTGGCAACCTTGCGCGATTCATTGATGCTGTTACCGGATATACAGGCGCTGGTTTCGGGCTATAGCTCTCCCTTGATGCAGAAGCTGACGACCCAGGCAGGAGAGCACCCCGACCTGGCCGACCTGTTGCAACGCGCAATAAAGGAAAACCCGCCGGTGCTGATCCGTGACGGCGGCGTACTGGCGGAAGGCTGGGATACGGAACTGGATGAGCTGCGCAACCTTTCCCGCAACGCAGACCAGTTCTTGCTGGACCTGGAAAACCGCGAGAAGCAACGCACCGGGATTTCTTCACTCAAGGTCAGTTACAACCGGGTACATGGCTATTACATCGAGATCAGCCGCATCCACTCTGATGCCGTACCCCAAGATTATATCCGCCGCCAGACCCTAAAAGCGGTGGAACGTTTTATCACCCCGGAGCTGAAAAAATTTGAAGACCAAGTATTATCCGCCCGGGAACGAGCGCTGGCGCGGGAGAAAATGCTGTACGAAGCCCTGCTCGAACAGCTGCAAGGGGAAATCCCGCCCCTGCAGCAATGCGCTGAAGCACTGGCCGCCCTGGATGTGCTGGCCAACCTGGCAGAACGCGCCCTGAGCCTGAATCTGAACCGCCCCCTGCTCACTTCAGAGCCCGGCATCCATATCGAAGAGGGTCGGCACCCAGTGGTGGAACA
>JAJRUY010000018.1 GCA_024277555.1 Gammaproteobacteria bacterium
GCAACGGCAAGCATCGCTGTGACTGCTGACTGGTTGAGATACTTCATGGTAACCTCCAGGGCGCATAGCCCGTTCGTTGTTATGCAATAGAATCAAATTCAGTCTGTAGCTACCAGGCTGTAGGTCGCATGGCAGGCAATGCAGTTGGTCATCAGGGTGGCCAGTTGTTCCCTGGCATGCTGGGGGTCGCCCAATTGTTCAGCATCCAGCGCCAGTTGATCGAATTTCGTATGGGTGTCGAATCCCAGTTTCTTGAATTCCATGGGTAGCTTGGCGACAAGGCCCGGAGGAACCTGCCCCTGGGCGGCCATTCCCGCTTTTCTGGCGGCTGCTGCTGTGGCAGCCATGTCTTCTTCATTGGTGGCTGCCAGAACACCCTGCACGGCGACAACGAAAGCCCGCATCTCCGTAAGCACCAGGTTGCGCTCTTCTGTGGTCAGTTGCAGCGCCATGCGTCCATCCGGCGCCTGCTCCACGCTGCCGATAAATGCAAATTTGTATACTGCAGCTGCTATAGCCAGCAACAGCAACAATAAAATTGTCCAGCATAATTTACACATAGAATAATCCGGTAGTTTTTTCTGTTTCACCATTGTACTGCATCGGAATTACCAGTTTATCCGGAAACCACCAATTCCAATGCAGTACGCCCACCTTCAAACTCCGGGTGGGCATACTGCAACACAAGCCCATCAGCCAGTTAAATAAGCGTCTGCTTAAGCCCCTGTTCTGAACCTATACGCCAGAACAACGGACACGAACCTGGTCAGGGCAGCGTCCCTTTCTGCTCAGCGACCACCTCGCCGGCTTCTCTGGCCATTGCCGCCACGCTCCATGTCACTGTTGATGATTTCGTCAACCTCTTCTTGCGACATCACCTGTGCCTCATAGACCAGACCCACTATTTCTATTTGCGCCACGAATATGCGCAGGTGATTGCGGCAACCTACCAACAGGTTTTCATAGGCTTTGGTCACATCCGCATGGGTAGATTCTGCAATGGCTTTTTGGAGATCGACAATATCCTGCTCTTCATTGTACGCTGCGGCATACAGCGCCGCTTCCGCAGATACTGCGCCCCGAGCCACAAGCTCATCATACAGGTCGGCCAGATCCGCATTGGTGAATGTACCCACGGTATCATCCTGCACAGGGTCGACCAGGCCATATCTGTCCAGCAACATCTTTATGCTGTCCATATGGCGCTGCTCTGCAGCAGCGACATTATCGAACACGGGGTTCTGCCACAAATCAAAAAAGTTCAGGTACAAATCCCGGGATAACTTCTCCTCTTCACGCAGAAAGGTCAGGGTGGCCGCCTCCACATCGGGCAAAGGGGTGACTACAGGTTGTACCGGCTGCACGGGCTGCACTGGAGCATTGGGATTGCCGCCTTTTCCAGCAGCTTGAGCCGGGTTGATGGCCAGCATGGCCACAACGGGAAGCATGTATAACATGGGGGTAGCTTTCATCTTGATTCTCCTTCACTGTTTCAACTGGGAAATCCGGCGGATCGCCCTTGTCTCATTAACAGTGTAGGAATATTTCATTGCGGAAATATTTCCCTGGAGGGAAAGTCTGTTTCAGTGTGTTTCCTGGCTCGATATTCCACCATAACCCTCGGGGATACCGATGTTTATCTGCTCCGCCCACCACGGCTACCGTGCCGTACCCCCGTTCTTGCGGAACCGGACATCTTCAACCGTCTCTCATAGCCCATGCCAAACCAGGTGTTTTTCTGCGGCTTGCTGACAGCGCCGGAAGCTGGTGGAGTATTTTTCTTGTTTGCCACGGTAACCGGCTTTTTTTCCGTTTTGACCACTGGCGGCTTCGGCTCCTTTGTTGCCTGTAATTCACTCCATTCTGTTTTGTCCAGCGCTACAGCTGCGAAACCTGGTGATAACAGCCCGCCCAAAACCAGGAAAACAAACGCCAGTAGAAAATATGTTGGTATACGCAAATTCAATGCATCTGTCCCCAGAATATGATGCCCGCCTGCATTCCCAACCGGACTGGAAGCCCATTATGGAAAAAGACCGATGATTCATTCTGTCCTGTTCGGGGTTCCGCCCGATCTGGCGGTGCATTTTGCCTCACCTTTCTCAAGCCATAGCGACGGCTATGCTTTTCGGATGATCAAGCAAATTGCTTTGCCAGGCTAACTGGAACCCCCTAATTCCGGTAAGAAATATGGGTTAAACCCCGGATCATCTATCAAGCTATCAAAACATGTTGTCCTGCAGTTCCTGTCAATATTCAATATCAGTAAACACCATTGGAAGAAGTGCTTAAAGAAAAAAATCGTAACAAGTTGTTTCGGTGCAGCATGCACAGGCCCTTGTTTGCTAGTATCGTGCAATGAAAACACACAAGCCTCTTATATTGATTGTTGACGATGATCTCGCCTTGCGGGATTTGCTGCAGCGTTATCTCGGGGAACAGGGCTTTGAAACCATCGCTGTCGCCAACGGTGCCGCCATGAAGGAATGGCTGGCTGATCACCAGCCGGATCTGGTGGTGATGGATCTGATGTTGCCCGGAGAGGATGGACTCAGCCTGACTCGTCAGTTACGGGTGAGCACCAATCTACCGGTTCTCATTCTTTCAGCCAGAGGAGAGGATATAGACCGCATCGTAGGGCTGGAGATCGGCGCGGACGATTATCTGGCCAAGCCCTTCAACCCCAGGGAGCTGGTGGCCAGAATCCGTGTGATCCTGCGCAGGAACACCACCCCGGACGGGTCTGCAATAGATGCGCCCAAAGAAGACCATATCTACCGCTTCGGCCCCTATGTACTCAATCTGAACAATTTTACCCTCTGTCGGGGAGCCGAAGAAGTGGCTCTCACCAGTGGGGAAATCAATTTGCTGGCCTTGCTGGTGCAGCACCCCAATCATGTACTCACCCGGGATCAGCTCATCGATCTGCTCAAGGGCTACGACCGCTCTCCCTTCGACCGCAGCATAGATGTGCGCATTACCCGCCTGCGGCACAAGATTGAAGAGGATCCAAAACACCCGCGTTATATACGCACTATCTGGGGCAAAGGCTATCTGTTTTCCCCCGGAGACCAGGCTTGATGCAGTTTCCAAATACCCTGTTTGCCAGAACCAGCCTCACTATCACCAGTGCTCTGCTATTATTTCTGCTATTCACGGGTTTCATTATTTTCAATTTCATTCTCTCCCCCGTGGGAAAGCAGGGCGCCGCCGACCTGGCCGCCCTGATGGTTCTATCTGCAAAAACCTGGGTGGAGTTGCCTCCGGCTGCAAGGGTGGACTTTCAACGGGAATTGCAAACCAATCATAATTTGCACCTGAGACCCGACCCGCCAGCGGCAAAGCTGTCACCGCTGGCTCTGCGCCCACCCTATATGCTGTTTCTTGAACAAGCACTTGGCGCCCGCCTGGGTTATCCCGTGCGCATCCACCAGGCGGATGACGGATCGGAGTTGTATTGGGTCATACTGTTCATTAGCGACAAACCACTTTATCTCGGCATACAACGACACCATATCGGAGCAGAGCCTCCCCGTGCTGTTCTTATCATTCTCATTGGCGCCGGTCTGTTCATTCTGTTGACCACCCTGCTGGTGGTGCGGCGTATCACCAGACCCCTGGAAGCGCTGTCCCAAGGCGTGAGGCGCCTGGGCAGCGGCGGCCATCATCAACCCCTGCCGGAAAACGGCCCCACGGAACTTGCAGACCTGGCCCGCAAATTCAATCAGCTGAGCAATGAAATTCAACGGCTGCTGGACAACCGCACTACCTTGCTCGGGGGCATCTCCCATGATCTGCGTACTCCCCTGTCCCGGTTGCGTATTGCCGTGGAGCTGCTGCAGGGCAAGGAAGATGCTGCATTGTTGCGCAACATGCGCCAGGATCTGGAGGAAATGGATACCCTCATCACTCGCACCCTGGAGCTGGCGAGAATGATGAAAAAGGAGGATATTCCAATGCAGGCTGTGGATCTTGGGGAATTCCTTCTTGAATTGGGCGCAAGCTATGAGCAGGAAGGAAATGAAGTGGAATTACAGCTGGAAGCATCCCGTGTGCTTCCCGTCAACCAGCTTATTCTGCGCCGGATCCTTGGCAATCTTCTGGACAATGCTTTCCACTATGGTGGCGGGGGCAAGGTCATACTGCGCCTGCAATACAACCCCGGCAAGGCAAGAATCTGCGTGCTGGATCGGGGGGAGGGCATTCCGGAGCACCAGATCGACAAGGTTCTCCAGCCTTTCTACCGCCTCGACCCGTCCCGCAACCGCAGCACCGGAGGCAGCGGGCTGGGGTTGGCCATCGCACAGCAACTGGCACAGCTTCAGGGCTGGACAATTATTCTGGAAAACCGGTCTTGCGGCGGGTTGTCCGCCTGTATCGAAATGCCTGACAGCAGCTCACTCAGCGCTTCAGGCGCACCTTGATGAGCTGGTTGCGAAAGTCCTTGATGTTTCCACCTTGTTTTACCATGGAATACAGGGTCTGTTTCTTTTCCTCTGGCAATGAGCCATAGATGGCGTAAGTGCCCACATAGGATTTCTTCAGCGCCTGTTCGAGATCCTGGATGCTTGACGTGGCCGGTATCATACCCACCTTCGCACCGATTACGGTACTGGTAGTGGTGTTGCCGGGAATCGTACCGGCCACAGCCAATTGGGTGTTGCCCACGCTGACAAGGCCAACAACTATAGCTGCAAATATTGTGCGTTCAATTTTCATCTCTTCCTGCCAATAATGTGATGTAAGTCGTATTACACATTATTGGGCAGGCAGAGAAACAAGGAAATAAGGAACATTTCGGGAAACAATGGGTAGACTCACTACCCGATACAAAAATCGCAGACATACGGACTCCAAGTCCAGGTGCTCATTGGTTTTTACGCTTTTCCAACACCGCCAGCTGATGCCAGAGTGCCCGCACCTCCACATCCACCTTTTCCCGCTGCAGATAGGCCAGCAGAAAACGCAGGCGGTCGGTACGGCTGATGGCGGCGGTGCGGCGATTGAGAGTATCCAGATCCCGCAGCATGGCTTTGCGCCGGTTGATGCGGCGGCGCATTTTTTCCAGGTCAATGAGGCAGGCGGCGCCGCTTTGTTCCTGAATAAAGACATGCTTGGCATGCAGGGAGTTGTGCGCCCGCCGCAGCTGGTGCAGTTTGCGAATCACTTCCGCCACCTGGGGAATGATTTTCCGGCGCTGCGCATGATGCTCAGCCCAGCCCTGTTGCAGCCAGTTTTGCACCAGCCTGTCCAGGGGCAGGTAGCCGCGCAGCTCCCGGGTGGCAAGTATCACCCGCCAGCCCTTGGGGGATTGTTCTTCCGCATAGTAAACCAGCTGTGGCGCGGCAACACCGTTGCGGTTCAAAAGCCGCAGGTTATGCGCCTCGCCGCGAAAAGTCGGCTCCCCGGATAGCAGGTGCCGCCAGGTCTTGCGGCTGTGGTTTTCCTGGCGCTTGAGAAAGATGCTTTCTTCCCCGCCGGATGGTGTGCGCAAATGGATACGGCAAACGCCACTCCACCCGCCGCGGCGCTGGTTCGGCGGTTCGAACCAGTCAGCCTGCAGCTTCCACAGTGCCTCGAAGCTGCCGAGCCCATTGTGCTCCAGGATTGCCTGCCAACCATCCTCGATAAATTCATTCATCAGAGAGCCCCTGGGCGCGCAAGGCCATGGCGCGCTTTTCCACTGCCTGGAGAAAGTCCGCGTACTGCGTCAGTATCCGGCGCAAAGGCTGCCCGTGATAGATACGCAAGAACCGCAGCTGATCACGGCGGGTCAAACCAATGTCCATGGCGGAAAAATACAGGCTGCCAATATCCTTGACCTGCCAACGCAGGGGCACTTGCTCGCGCAACTGTACCCGGTGCAGGTCGATTAGATACAGGTGCAGGTCTTTCTCTTTCCCGCTCCAGGGCTGTTGCAACAGAAAATGACAGATATACAAATCCCGGTGATTCACGCCATTGCGGTGCAGCTGGCGGGTCATTTCCGCCACCCGCCGTATTAGCCGCTGCTTGATGGCAAATGCTGGGGGATACGCGGCCCAGTCCGCGCAATAGTCTTCCAGGCTGATGGTGTTTTCCAGCTCCCGGGTGATGACGAAGGAGTGCCGGGTTGCCGGATTCCAGCCTTCCGCCCCATACGCCTCCAGGCGCATGGTCTCCACCCCCAGTTCCTGCAGGCGTTGTATGGCCTTCCATTCATTGGCGGCGCCAGTCACCGGCAGGCGCAGGCTGAGCAGGTTTTTCAGGATTTCCTTCCAGCCCACCCCCCAGTGCAGCTTCAGGAAATAGCCCTTTCCCGCCAGCTCGAAACGCAGGGTGCGGCGGTTGGCTCCGGGCGGGTTGCGATATTCTTTACCCGTTATGGCAAAGGCATTCCCCACCCCTGTCCAGGGATGATCCAGACTGGCGGCAAATTTTTCCGACAGCCAGATCATCCTGGGGAAAGGATCAGGTCTGCAGCATATTCGGTCATGCTGTACAGGTCATGGCTGCGTCCGTAGCGAATGCCATTCTCCCGCCAGGCGGCGCGGCGTGGTGAGGTGAGCGCGTCTACAAGGCTCTGATTCAGCACCGCCTGGGAAAACGGCTCCGGCACCACCATGCCGGCATCCGCCTCTTCCACATAGTAGGCATAACCGCAGACGCCGGTCACCAGGGAGGGCAAGCCGGCAATAATCGCTTCCAGGATCACCATGCCGGAGTTTTCGTAATACGCCGGGTGCAGCAACAGGTCGCCACCCTGCAGGAAACGCGGAATATCGTCACGTCCATGCAATACCTGGAAGCGCTCACCAACCCCCAGTTGTCCGGCCAGACGAATGAAAGGTTCGCCGTTGTCACTGCCAATGGCAAGCAGCCGGGACTTGTTGCGCAACTCTTCCGGCAGGGCAGCAAAGGCCAGTATGGAGCGGTCCAGGCCTTTGGTTCGGAAACCGGAACCAATGCAGAGTATCAGTTGCTCATCATCGGCAATCCGGAATTCCCGGCGCAAGCCGGTTCTTAGCTTGGCCGCATCTGTCCCTGCCATGCGGCTGGTGTCGATACCCGGCGGCAACATGTGCAACCGCTGCTCCTGGGTTGCATAGTATTTTTTATAGATAAGATGCTGGCGCGGCGATATGAGCAATATTTCGGTGTGGCTGTCCCGGCCGAAAACCGCATCCTCGCAGGACAGAAAATGCCGGTAGCGCGGCAGCTTGCGCACCAGTAAATTTCGCTCCCTGAGCAGCTTGTCCTTCAGGCAGGGATCTGCGGCATAGTAGTAATCCAGGCCAGGCATCTTGTTGAAGCCTACCACCCGGTCGATACCATGCCGCTGGAACAGCGGCATCAGGCTTTGCTGGAACAGCCGGTATTTTTCATGGTTGCTCCAGCTCTTTACAGGCAGCACATGCACGCTCATGCCTTGCGGGCGTTCTCCTTCCCAGCTCAGGGTGAAGATATGGATCTCATGCCCCCGCTCAAGACAGGTATGGGCAATTTGCAGCATGTCCCGTTGCAGGCCGCCAAAGGGGAAATACTTGAACAGTACGAAAGCCAGCTTCATGCCAGGGCCATTTGTTCACACAGGGCAGACCAGACTTTGCCCGGCGGCAGGGTTTGGAAGCAGGCCGGTTGCACGGCAACTTCCCCCCTGTAGCTGCACTGACGCTGCAGGCAGGGCGCACAGGAGAAATCCACCCCGAGGTTTTGCTGGCGCCGCCCCACGGCGCCGGTCAATCCCTCAACCGTAGGGCCATAAAGGGTCACTGCCGGCGTATTCAGAGCCGCCGCGAGATGTGCCAGGCCGGTATCTACGCCAACTACACCACCAGCAGGGGACAGGGCATTCTTCAGGCCATTGAGATCCAGGTGCGGCATCAGCTCTCCACAACCGGCGTGGCGGATGATGGTTTCGGCGCGCAGGCGTTCTTCCGGGGCATGCCAGGGGAGCCGCACCCGATAACCGGCCTCTTCCGCCATCACCGTCAACGCCGCCCAGTATTCCAGGGGCCAGTGCTTGCTGGGCCAGGTAGTGCCGTGGAGGAAGATCAGGGATTTCTCCCGCTCCCCCTGATACTCCGGCAGGCCCGAATCCGGGGGGCCATCCGGCAGCGGATACTCCAGAGCCATGGCAAACAGCTGGCGGATACGCTCAATGGCGTGCAAGCCCCGCGATACGGGATAGCACCGCTGATAAAAAAAACTCGCCAGGGGCTCCCGCAGGGAATGGCGGTCGTAGCCTGCGATGGGCCCTTTCGCCATGCGCGCTGGCAGGGCGCTTTTCACCAGCCCCTGGGCGTCGATGACCAGATCATAAGCCTCTTGCTGCAATGCCGAACGGAAGCGTTTGAGCTGTCCTTTTTTCCAGGCATCCCGCCAGTTGCAGCGCCAGCGTCGCAGGGCGATGGGAATGGTTCTGCTCACTGCCGGGTGCCAGCCCGGCACCTGGGCAAAAGCTTCTTCCACCAGCCAGTGAAATTCAATTTCCGGCACCGCCCGGGCTGCGTCGCCAAGAGCGGGAAAGGTATGAATCAAATCCCCCAGGGAGGAGGTTTTTACGATCAGCACCCGCATTCAGGCAATCAACTTTTTTTCCTGCAGATACCGGAGTACATGGTCGATGCTTTGTTCAAGGTTTTCCTGATCCGTTCTGACGCGGATCTCCGGGGCTTCCGGCTCCTCGTAGGGAGAGGAAATGCCGGTGTAGTTGGGAATCAACCCGGCCCTGGCTTTGGCATACAGGCCTTTTACATCCCGTTCTTCACAAACTTCCAGGCTGCAATCGCAATACACCTCGATAAATTCTCCCGGGGCGAACAGGGCTCTGACCCGCTGGCGTTCTTCCCGGAACGGGGAAATAAACGCGGTCATGGCGATCACCCCCGCTTCCACGACCAGCCGGGTCATCTCACCGATACGGCGGATATTTTCCTTGCGGTCTTCCTCACCAAAGCCCAGATCGGAACACAGGCCATGGCGGACGTTGTCTCCATCGAACACGAAGGTACGGCACTGCATCTGGTACAGATGCTCCTCCACGGCATGGGCGAGGGTGGATTTACCCGAACCGGAAAGCCCGGTAAACCAGAGCACGAAGCTCTGATGCCCGTTCATCTGCTGACGCCGTTCCCGGGTCACTGTGGCGCTGTGCCAGATTACATTTTCAGTCTTGTCGTTCACTATTTTCCATCACCTTGTTCAGGGCTGCATGCACCTGATTGATTGAAATATCCCGCAAGCAGCGCAAATGCCCCAGGGGACATTCCCGCTTGAAGCAGGGACTGCAGTCCAGCCCCAGGCTGAGCACCTGATGCCGGACGTTGAGAGGAGGCGTAAAGCCCGGATCGGAAGATCCGTAGACCGCCACCAGCGGGCGATCCAGGGCCGCAGCCACATGCATCAGGCCGGAGTCATTGCTCACCACGGCATCCGCCAGGGAAAGCAGATCCACGGCCTGAGCCAGAGACGTACTCCCCGCCAGGCTGGCGCAGCCCGCGCCTGCCTGGGCAGCGATATTGTCGCACACCGGGCGGTCTTTATCCGATCCGAACAGCCATACCCGCCAGCCTTCATCCACATACTGCCGCGCCAGGGCGGCATAGTGCTCTACAGGCCAGCGTTTGGCCTCACCAAACTCTGCCCCGGGGCACAGCGCCAGCAGCGGCTGATCTGCCGGTTTTTGCAGTTGCAGAGCGGTGAGGGCATGGTGAATGTCATCCGGATTCACTTCCAGGCGTGGCGGCGGAATATCCGGAATCCGGGTGCAGCCTGCCTCGCCCGCCAGAGCCACAAAACGCTGCACCGTCATGGTCAGAAAGGATTTGTCCAGCTTGCGGATGTCGTTGAGTAGGCCGTAACGCATTTCTCCCCGCCAGCCGGTGCGTCGGGGAATGCCCGCCGCCCAGGGGACGATGGCGGATTTCCAGGAGTTGGGCAGCACGATTGCCTGCCGGTAGCGCCCGCGCAGGGATTTGCCTTGCTCCCAACGCTGCCCCAGCGCCAGCTTGCCATGCCCCAGGGGCATTTCCACACCGGCTCGGACTTCAGGCATGCGCTGGAGCAAGGGCAGGCTCCAGCCTGGCGCCAGCACATCGATGGCGGTTTCCGGCTGCTGTTGCTTCAGTGTCCGGAACAGACTCTGGGCCATGACCATGTCGCCCACCCAGGAGGGACCGACAACGAGGATTGCGAAGCTCAAGGGTGTGTCTCGATTGTGCCGCCAAACTCAATCGGTCAGTCGACAAGAATATAGCGGGTGCTGCAATACGGGCACACCGCCTCGCCGTTCTTTGTGATCGGCAGGTAGACCCTGGGATGCAGGTTCCAGACGTCTTCTTCCGGCAGGGGGCAGCTCAGGGGCAGTTGCTCACGGCTTACCTTGATTTCCCTGGGCTGAATTTGCTGTGCGGCTTCGGCATTCATGATTAGTCTCCGTTAACGTAGGTCAGCCAGCCGTGATGTACTGGCGAACGGCCATGTACGACATCGAAATATTTCTTTTGCAAATGCTCGGTAATGGGGCCGCGGCCACCGTTGCCGATAGTGCGGTTGTCCACTTCACGAATCGGCGTGACTTCCGCCGCCGAGCCGGTGAAAAAGGCCTCATCGGCAATATAGACCTCGTCACGGGTAATGCGTTTCTCCACCACCTGCAGATCCGATTCATGCGCCAGCTGCATGATGGTGCGGCGGGTGATGCCATCGAGGGCGGAAGACAGATCCGGCGTGTAAAGTATGCCATCACGCACGATAAAAACATTTTCACCCGAGCCTTCCATGACGAAGCCCTGGCTGTCCAGCAGCAGCGCCTCATCATAGCCGTTGTCCAGGGCTTCCTGCAGCGCCAGCATGGAGTTGATGTAGTTGCCGTTGGCCTTGGCGCGGCACATGGTGATGTTTACATGGTGGCGGGTAAAGGAAGACACACGGATGCGGATGCCTTTTTCCATCGCTTCATCCCCCAGGTAGGCGCCCCAGGTCCAGGCGGCGACAATGGCATGGACTTTCAGATTATCGGCACGCAGCCCCATGCCTTCGGCACCATAGAAGCACATGGGGCGCAGGTAGGCGGAATCCAGGTCATTGTCGCGCACGGCTGCTATCTGTGCCTGATTGAGGGTGTCCCTGTCCCAGGGGATGTTCATGCGCAGAATATGCGCGGACTGAAACAGGCGCTCGGTATGATCCTGCAGACGGAAAATCGCCGGCCCCTTGTGCGTATGGTAGGCGCGCACACCTTCGAACACGCCCATGCCGTAATGCATGGTGTGGGTGAGCACATGCACCTGGGCGTCACGCCAGGGAATCATTTCACCATCCATCCAGATCAGGCCGTCTCGATCTGCCATTGTCTGCATCTTTAATCTCCAGTTATCAAATTAACCCGACAGGCTCCTGGTGCCGGGTTAATAGTTGCTGCCAGGCCTGCTGCACCTGTTGCCGCTCCTGCCGCAATCTTTCCCGGCCAACCAGCCCTGTCTGTTCCTGCAAGGCCAGACGATGGTATACATCACGGAAACGCTGGTAGGCAAGAACCAGGGATTCTCCCTGGGCGGCGGGGATCAGCCCCGCTTCCACCAGGGCTTCCAGCAAGCGGATGTTGTCGGTCCATGCAGTCAGCGCCGGGACTTCCCGCGCCCACCTCAGAACCGCATATTGAACCATAAACTCGATATCAGTGATACCGCCTTTCCCCTGCTTGATATCAAATTTTTCCGTGTTGCTTTTGTCCAGGCTGGCGCGCATTTTTTCCCGCATTTCCCGCACTTCCCGGCGCAGTTTTTCGGCATCGCACTGCCGGCTCAGCACCTGCTTGCGCACGTTGCCGAATTTTTCGGCCAGGGCTGCATCTCCGGCCACAACCCGCGCCCGCACCAAGGCCTGATGCTCCCAGGTCCAGGCGCGTTCCAGCTGATATTTTTCAAATCCCTTCAGCGAACTGACCAGCAAGCCGGAATCCCCATTGGGACGCAAGCGCATATCCACTTCATACAGTATTCCCGAGGGCGTCCGAGTGTTGAGCAGATGTACCATGCGCTGCCCGAGGCGCGCATAGAAAACATCATTGGGCACCCGTTTCTCGCCGCTGGTCATGGCTGAGTGGGGATAATCGGCATGAAGAAACACCAGATCCAGATCTGAACCATAGCCCAGTTCCAGCCCCCCAAGTTTGCCGTAACCTACAACAGCAAAACCTGTGCCATCCACCCCTTCCGGGTGACCATGGCGCTCCAGCAGATACTCCCAGGCAAGCCGCAACACATACTCCAGCACCACTTCTGCGATTTCCGTCAAATAGTCGCTGACCACCATCAGCGGGATGGCGCCGGTGATGTCCGCCGCCGCAGTGCGCAGGCGATTGCCCGCGGCAAACTGGCGCAGGCGCTCCATTTGCTGCTCCAGGTCGTGGGCATCGATGCTGGCGAGCAGGGCATCCAACTCGCTGTGCAGTGCTTCCCTGCGCAGGGGCGCATACAGCTGGCGGGGATCCAGGAGTTCATCCAGCAGCACCGGATAACGCACCAGACGGCCGATTACCCAGCGACTTTCACTGCCCAGGCGCACCAACTGCTGCAGTACCTGGGGGTTTTCCAGCAACAGATCCAGATAGGCGGTGCGGCGCACGATGGCCTGGAGCAGCTCCAGCAGCAGTTCCAGGGTGGCGCAAGGCTGCGCCACCCTGGCAATATTCTCGAGCAACTGCGGCATGAGCTGATCCAGTTTCTGCCGAGCCGCTCCCGACAGGGTGCGGCAGGCGGGGGTTTGCCGAAAAGCCCGCAGCTGCCGGATAACATCCCAGGCCACATCGAAACCGGCCTCCGCCAGCAGCCTTGCCGCCTGGCTTTCATCATCGAGCAACCAGGCTTTCTCCAGGGGATGTTGCTGGTCATTGGCGTCTGCGAAAACCTGGGAAAACTGCCGTTCCACCAGCTGGCGATGAGCATTCAGCACAGACAGAAACTCTCCCCGGGAAGCGTATCCCATGCTCTGCGCCAGACGCAATTGCCCCTCCGCATCTGCGGGCAGCAGATGGGTCTGCTCATCCTTCCAGGCCTGCAGGCGGTTTTCCACCAGGCGCAGAAATTCATAAGCCCGGATCAATTGGGTTACAACCTCTGCTTCCATCAACTGCTTCTGTTGCAACTGCCGCAACACCTGCAAAATCGGGCGGATTTGCAGATCCCGGTTCCGGCCACCATATACAAGCTGGAAGGACTGGCCGATGAATTCGATTTCCCGGATTCCCCCTCGCCCCAACTTGATGTTTGCATCCATGCCCCGGTGATACATTTCCGCCTGGATGCGGCGCTTCATGTCGCGAATGGCGTCGATGGAGCCAAAATCAATATAGCGCCGATAGACAAAGGGACGCAGAATGCCCAGCAGCTGCTCCTGATACACCGCCTCTCCGGTTATGGCTCGCGCCTTGATCATGGCGTAGCGCTCCCACTCCCGGGCCTGGGAGGCATAGTAGGTTTCCATGGCATTGAAGCTCAGCGCCAGCGGGCCCGCCTCACCAAAGGGGCGCAGGCGCATGTCGACCCGGAACACGAAGCCATCTTCTGTCTGTTTGCCCAGCACATTGATCAGCTGCCGCCCCAGGCGGGTAAAGAACTGCTCATTGCTCAGGGGGCGGCGCCCGTCTGTTTCCCCATGCGCGGGGAAGGTGAACAGAAGATCGATATCCGAGGACAGGTTCAGCTCCCTGGCGCCCAGCTTGCCCATGCCCAGCACCACCATGGTCTGTTCCTGGCCCGCTGCATCCCGGGGCATACCCCATTGC